>JAGXHB010000160.1 GCA_024636425.1 Roseobacter sp. | reverse complement strand
GTCGATCCGCGCAGTTTTCAGGTCCATCTCGCGAACCCCAACAAAATTGGATTCAACCTCGAGACCCTGATCTTCACGCGCCGCGACACCCTCGACAAAGCTCTCGTAGATGTCTTCGGAAAGGAACGGCTTGATCTCGTCAAGATTGCCATGCTCGTAACCCATGACGATCATCTCATAAGCCCCACGAGCGCCGCCCAGAAAGTCGTTGACGCCAAACGAAGGCTCGATCCGCTTCATCTCGGCTAGCGCCTTGGCGGTATCGGACCCTTCAGGCGCATGGTCGGTGATGTCAAGATCGGGGCCGCCTTCGATCACCTCGAAAGCGGGGCCGGACGGTTTGCTGCGTGTCTCTTCGACGGCGGGCGGTTTTTCAAAACCCTGTCTGGACCCCAGCACGTTTTTGAGGCGCAGGATCAAAAATACCGCGATACCGGCAAGCACCAGAAGCTGTATCATAGGCGAATTCATAAGGACCTCTTGGTGTGAAACATGGAAACGTCGTTCTGTTGACCCTATGTAGGGTGTGAACCGGGCCAAGTCCACTGTGGCCCCAATGAAAGGACCGAAGCCATGTGGCTGTTTTTGGCGTTTGTCGCCGTGCCGTTGATAGAAATAACGCTGTTCATTCAGGTGGGTGGGGCAATTGGCCTCGGCTGGACGTTGGCGATTGTTGTGCTGACCGCAATTATCGGGACATCCCTGATGCGGGCACAAGGTGCGCTGGCGATGAGCCAGATCAGATCGTCCCTGTCCGAAGTACGTGATCCGACCGAACCGCTGGTGCACGGTGCGATGATCCTTTTTGCAGGCGCTTTGTTGCTGACACCGGGCTTTTTCACCGATGCGGTGGGCTTTGCACTGCTGGTGCCAGGCATCCGCAGTGCGGCGTTCGAGGCGATCCGAAAGAACGTGAAGCTGCAAGGCAATGTTCACATGTCAGGCACTGCCGGTCCGCAGCACCGCCGCGAACCACACCGGCCCATGGAGGGCGATGTGATTGACGGAGAATATCACGAACTGTCCGAGGAAGAACGCGAAAGTCGCGGTCCGTCCAAATGGACTAAGCATTGAGCGCCCGACGCGAAGCTGATAAGCCCGCCTGCATAGAATTAGTGAGGAGCCCGCAAGATGGCTGAAGAAGAAGCAAAACAACCGACCCAAGCTGCTCAACCACAGATGCGCATCCTGGGCCAATTCATTCGTGACATGTCGTTCGAAAACATCATGGCGCAAAAAGGCGCGCCAACGGATGTGCAGCCTGATGTTCAGGTTCAGGTCAATCTGGACGCAAAAAAGCGTTCGGCAGAAAACCAGTATGAATCCGCGATCAAGCTTACTGTGACATCAAAAGCCAAGGGCGGCGACACGACGCTGTTCCTGCTCGAGATTGACTATGTCGGTATTTTCCACATTGAAGGTGTGCCGGAAGACCAGATGCATCCGTTCCTTCTGATCGAATGCCCGCGGATGGTTTTCCCGTTCCTGCGCCGTGTGGTCAGCGACATCACACGCGACGGTGGTTTCCCGCCGCTGAACCTTGAAAACATCGACTTTGTGGCGCTTTATCGCAACGAAATCGCGCGCCGTCAGGCCGAAAACAAGCCAAAAGCCGACGCTTAACCAGCGTTCCAGACGGCACCGTCGCCCAATTTGCTGACAAATTCAGCGTGGGCGGCGGCTTCTTGCTCCGTTATTCTGGGGGGCAAGGCGTTTGGCCGCGGACGCGGTGTCCAATCGACTGACGTGTCGCCTTCCTTACGCTCCGGTTGGGAGGACAGTCCAAAGTCCGGCTGCCGTCCGCCAATCAGCTCAAGATAGACTTCAGCCAGAATTTCGCTGTCCAGCAAAGCCCCGTGCAGTGTGCGCGACGTGTTGTCGATGCCGAAACGGCGGCACAGCGCATCAAGCGAAGCCGGGGAGCCCGGAAACCGTTTGCGCGCGATGGCCAGTGTATCAAGCGCCTGTGTCCAGGGAATTTCAGGCAGACCCATCCATCTGAGTTCGGCGTTGAGAAACTTGATGTCGAAGGCAGCATTGTGAATGACCAGCTTGGAGCTGCCGATAAAGTCGACGAAATCACGCCCGATTTGCGCAAACTTGGGCTTGTCGCGCAGGAAGTCGTCACCCAGACCATGCACCTGAAACGCTTCGTCCGGCATTGCGCGTTCAGGGTTGATGTATTGGTGAAAGGTATTGCCGGTCGCGACGTGGTTTAACAGCTCGACCGCACCTATTTCAACGATCCGGTCGCCTGATTCAGGGTCGAAACCCGTGGTTTCTGTATCAAGAACGATCTCGCGCATGGGGCAGTTTTCCTTTGATGTCGTCGATGATCGCCAGCACCTGCGCGCGCGCATGTTCCAGCGTATCGGTTTCAATCACATAGTCTGACAGAGCGCATTTGTCAGCATTTGGCATCTGCTTGGCTCGGATATTCTCAAACTGCTCGACTGTCATCGTGCCGCGCGCCATCACACGCTCTTTTTGTATATCAGAGGAAACAGAGACACACGCCACGGCGTCCATCTTCTTTTCCCCGCCGGTTTCAAAGATCAGCGGAATATCGAGGACGACGATATCCGACGTGGCGTTTTCAAGAAATGCAGCGCGGTCCTGACCGACCAAAGGGTGAACGATGCTTTCGATCATCCTAAGCGCCGTCGGGTCACGCCCGATGATCTCCTTCAAGGCCGTGCGCGATACGGCACCATCGACCACAGCCTCGGGGAAGGCTGACTGAAACGCTGGGGCAGCCGCGCCGCCCTTGGCATAAAGGCGATGCACAGCCGCATCCGCATCCCATACCGCACAGCCTGCTTCTGCGAACATCGCGGCGGTTGTGGATTTGCCCATCCCGATCGACCCTGTCAGCCCTAGCAAGAACATCAGCGCAACGCCGCCGCGCGGGTTGCGCGGTCCACGACAGGCCTTGTGCCGAACCAGCGTTCAAATCCGGGTACCGCCTGATGCAACAGCATGCCCAGCCCATCGACGGTGACACACCCCATATCCTCGGCGGTTTGCAGCAGTCTGGTCTTGAGCGGAGCATACACAAGATCCGTCACGATCGCATCCTGCCGCAACCCGTCAAGCGGCACGCGGAGTTCCTGCTTTCCGATCATTCCAAGCGAGGTTGTATTCACCACCAATGGGGCGTGATCCAGCATATTTCCGGCCTGTACCCAGTCGTAGACTGTCACGCGGCTGCCAAAGACCGATTTCAACCTGTCCGCGCGTACGCGGGTCCGGTTCGACAACAAGATTTCGGGCACGCCTGCTTCCAGCAGCGATGCGATGACCGCTCGCGCAGCACCTCCCGCACCCAGAACGGCGGCAGGCCCGGCCTTGGGGTTCCATTGGGGGGCGCCTGACTTGAGGTTTTCAATAAAACCGTAGCCATCCGTATTGTCCCCCTGAATCCTACCGTCCGCGCGAAAGATCAGCGTATTGACGGCACCGATCAGGGTCGCACGGTCGGTGATGATGTCAGCAATCTCCATCACCGCCTCTTTATGAGGGATCGTGATATTCGCACCGACGAAACCCATTTTCGGCAATGTCCTCAACACCTGTTCAAGATCGTCGGCTGCGACATCCATCGGAATGTAGGCTCCGGGGATGCCGAGGGTTCTTAACCAGTAACCGTGTATTTGTGGGGATTTCGAATGGGCGATTGGCGACCCGATCACGGCGGCAAGCGGTATCTTCGGAATGCTCATGCGGCTAGATCCCCTCGGAGCGTCAGATAGTTGAGTAATTCCAACAACGGCAATCCTAGGACATTAAAGTAATCGCCTTCAATCCCGCTGAAAAGCCTGACGCCTTCTTCCTCGAGTTTATAGGCGCCGACGGCGTGGCGGATGCTGTCCCAGTTCCGCGCTACATAGTCAGCAATATAATCGTCGGACGCATCCCGCATCCGCAGCCTCACCTGACCGACATGCCGCCAGATCGGTTTACCATCTTCAACGATGACCGCTGCTGACAGCAAACTATGCCGGTCACCGCGCAGCGCAATCAGCTGGGCAATCGCATCCTCGGCTGTTTCCGGTTTCGATAATAAACGACCGCGATGATCCAGAACCTGATCACATCCCAGTACCAGCGCACCGGGGTTCTTGTCGCTGACCTTGCGGGCCTTCATCTCGGCCAGCGTGTCGGCGATGTCGCGGGGCGGGGCGCCATCTGCAAGCAGTGCTGCCTTAATCATTTCTTCGTCAATGCGTGCAACGCTGACATCAAAGGGGACGCAGGCCTGTCTTAGCAGTTGCGCCCGAATGGCAGAGCCTGAGGCCAGAATGAGCTTTTGAGCCATGTGGATAACCTGTGTGTGATCGCAGGATGTTCTTAGGCAGTTATCCCCCGAATTGCGAGGGGTTGGTGCGCGTGCTGAAATCCGGCGAAGCCCACCGCAAGATCGCCGCGTTTATACGGGCAGGGATAAGGATAACTCCTGAACGGCCTGAACGGAAATTATGCCGATTTATCCACATGGATATACAATTATACAACGCTCATGATTTTGTTTAGACCATTGATATAAATATATAAATCCGTGTGCATCAAAACATGTAAGACTTCACTGGCGAACGGGGTACACAGGGGGATAACTGCCGGTATATCTCGTTAATCCACAGAAAAACCGGTCCCTACTTACATCATCATCTTTCTTCTTTTCTTATTTATATTAGTAAGGGGTCAGCCAACGGAGTGTGTAATGTCTGATCTTCTTGCCATCATCTATCCTTGGACAAAGTCGATCCATATCATGGCGGTCATATCGTGGATGGCGGCATTGTTTTACCTGCCGCGCTTGTTGGTCCACCATACGGAGCGTGTGGGCCTGACGGGGGACACGCATGAACTTTTTGCCATGATGGAATTCAAGCTGGCAAATGTGATCATGCGCCCCGCCATGATCGCCACATGGATCTTTGGACTGTGTCTGGTTTTTACGCCGGGCATCGTCGACTGGACGATGATCTGGCCCTGGACCAAGGCCGTTGCCGTGATTGCAATGACAGTCTTTCACGCATGGCTTTTTGCGCGGGTCAGGGGGTTTGCAGCCGGACAGAACAAGATGACAGGGCGGCAGTACCGGATGATGAACGAAGTTCCCACGGTGCTGATGATCGTGATTGTCCTTTCGGTTATCGTAAAATTCTAACCGGATTGACCCAAGGCGTTATTCAAAGTAAGTGACATGCAGCACCCCGTCCGGGGATCGCATTTGCCTGCCATATTTTTCCGTCACGCCCCGCCCGAATTTGTCGGGCCGGAACAGGATATTTCCATGAACGATGAAAACCTCACCATCACGTCCGAAACGCTGAACCTTGCCGATCTGAAAGCGCAGACGCCCAAGAACCTTCTGGCCATGGCCGAAGAGCTTGAGATCGAAAATGCATCAACCATGCGCAAAGGCGAGATGATGTTCCAGATCCTGCGCGAACGCGCGGATGAAGGCTGGGAAATCTCTGGCGATGGTGTGCTTGAAGTATTGCAGGACGGCTTCGGCTTTCTGCGCTCTCCCGAGGCGAACTATCTGCCCGGTCCTGATGACATCTATGTCTCGCCCGAAATGATACGCCAGCACTCGCTGCGCACGGGCGACACGATCGAGGGGCTGATCAAGGCACCTGACGATACGGAACGCTATTTTGCACTGACCGAAGTGACGAAGATCAATTTTGAAGACCCTGAAAAGGCGCGTCACAAGGTTGCCTTTGAGAACCTGACGCCACTTTATCCTGACGAGCGTCTGACGATGGAAGTCGAAGACCCGACGGTGAAGGACCGCTCTGCCCGGATCATCGATCTGGTATCGCCCATCGGCAAGGGACAGCGTTGCCTGATCGTGGCGCCGCCGCGTACCGGTAAGACGGTTCTGCTGCAAAACATCGCCAATTCGATCGAAAAGAACCACCCCGAGTGCTATCTGATCGTGTTGCTGATCGATGAACGCCCTGAAGAAGTTACCGACATGCAGCGTAGCGTGAAAGGCGAGGTTGTCTCCTCAACCTTTGACGAGCCTGCAACCCGTCACGTCGCGGTGTCCGAGATGGTGATTGAAAAGGCCAAGCGTCTGGTCGAACACAAGCGGGATGTTGTGATCTTGCTTGATTCGATCACGCGCCTTGGACGCGCCTTCAACACTGTGGTGCCGTCGTCGGGCAAGGTTCTGACCGGCGGTGTGGATGCGAATGCCTTGCAAAGGCCCAAGCGTTTCTTTGGTGCCGCGCGTAACATCGAAGAAGGTGGATCGCTGACGATCATCGCGACAGCCCTGATCGATACCGGCAGCCGCATGGACGAAGTTATCTTCGAGGAATTCAAGGGTACGGGTAACTCTGAAATCGTGCTTGATCGCAAGATTGCAGACAAGCGCGTGTTCCCTGCGATTGATATCCTCAAGTCCGGCACGCGGAAAGAAGATCTG
>JAGXHB010000159.1 GCA_024636425.1 Roseobacter sp. | reverse complement strand
GGCTCGTTCAGGCCCAGTTCGCGGCGCATGTTCGCCAGCGCCTCGGGGGTTGCGGATTGACCTAGGATGGATTGTGCCACGTCGCCGGGCAAAATCGAGGTGCCGACGAAGATGAGGATCGACGCGGCAAAAAGGAGAAGAAGGCCCAACGCTAAGCGTTGGGCGATCAGTTTCAGGATGGGATGCATAAGCTGTGTTTACCTTATGCTTCTTTTACCCAGCATTTGATTGGACCTTTGGCGTTCATCAGTTCCGCGTTCGGATCCTCGATCCAGCCGCCGACGTTATTGGCGACACCGTCGACAAAATCATTGAACATGGGCAGGATCACACCGCCTTCGTCATGCAGCATCTGGGCCATCTTGGTATAGATTTCCGTGCGCTTTGCCTCGTCAAGCTCGGAACGCGCCTCGATCAGCATCTCGTCGAATTCAGGACGTTTCCAGCGCGTGTCGTTCCAGTCTGCGGTCGACAGATAGGCTGTCGAATACATCTGGTCCTGCACCGGACGCCCGCCCCAATAGGAAGCGCTGAACGGCTGCTTGTTCCAGACCTCGGACCAGTAGCCATCGTTGGGCTCCCGCTCCAGCTCGATCGGGATGCCTGCAGCCTTGGCTGTTTCCTGATAGAGCGATGCTGCATCAATAGCACCGGGGAAGGCCACATCCGCAACGCGCAGGATGATCGGGCTGCCATCGTGACCTGACTTCTCGTAGTGCTCGCGCGCTTTCTCGATCGAGAATTCACGCTGGGGGATGGTGTCCTCGAACAGCGGATAGGATGCATTGATCGGGAAATCGTTGCCGATCGTGCCGTAGCCGCGCAGGATCTTTTCGACCATGTCCTCGCGGTCGATCGCATATTTCAGCGCCAGACGCAGATCGTTGTTGTCGAAAGGCGCTGTGTCGATATGCGCGATGAAGACATAGTGTCCCCGGCCTGCGACCGACTTTACGCTCAGGTTCGGCGCACGGGCCAGAAGGGCTGCGACCTTCGGATCAACGCGGTTGATCATGTTGACCTGACCGGATTGCAAGGCTGCCGTCCGCGCTGTGGCATCGTTCAGCACCAGCACTTCGTTGTAATCGGTGAAGCCGCGGTTTTCGCTGTCCCAGTAGTTTTCGTTCCGGGTAAAGCCGTGGCGCACACCGGGTTCGTCAACTTCAAGTGTGTAAGGACCAGTGCCGATCCCGGAGCCTGGATTTTCCATGCCGCCGCCCGGCTGGATCATCAGGTGATAATCCGCCAGCAAATAGGGAAGGTCGGCATTGCCGACATCGAGCTCAACGATGAAGTTGTCGCCATCGACCTTCATGTTGGTAATGCCGCGCATGATCCCAAGGGCACCGGACTGACTGTTCTCATCCGAATGGCGCTGCATGGTCTGCAATACGTCGTCGGGGGTCAGATCCTTGCCATCGTGGAACTGGACGCCTTTGCGGATCTTGAAGGACCAGGTCTTCGCATCCGAGGAAGCTTCGATGGTTTCTGCCAGACGCGGATCAAGCGTTCCGTCGGGTGCGACTTCGACAAGCGGGTCGAACAAATGGCGCAGGTTCAGCAGCGGAGTGATGGAGGCCGTGACGGCCGGGTCGAGATTGTTGGTGGATTCACCGCCTGACGCACCGATCTTGAGCTGACCACCGCGAATCGGTGTCCCTTCAGCGGCATAGACCTTGTTCGCCAGCATGGCATTGGCGACGGCAGCCGTCACACCCAATGCAGCGGCACGCCCGATAAATTCACGACGGGTCATATTACCCTTGGCCACTTGGCCGGTCATATAGTTCAGTTGATCATTCATGTGATCATGTCTCCCTGGATGGTGATTATTATGCGCGCGGTCTTGAGCACGGATTTTTTATTGATTGGTGTCTCAAGGTTTGCGCATTTACCTGCGTCTCGCAAGTGTAAATACCCTGTTGGCTGTGACGGTTTTATTACATGAAGTGTCGCGGAAGGCTATCCACGATGTCGCGGTCGTAGATCAATTTGTCGTTCTCGTATGCTTCCAGACGCGCTGACAGGTGGAAATTCCCTTCATCCGACCACATTTTCGAATGGGTTTCTGTGCGCAAAAAGATCCCGTCCCGCTCAAGCTCTTGGGTCCAGTGGCAAGTACCGGTGGCACTGAGCGGGTCATCGGGGTGGATCGCCCATGTCTCGCGCGCAACCGATCCTGTAATCAGCCCATGGTCGGCATCGCGACGTTTGCCGAAATCATCCTCGATCACGAGGGTGATGATGCCGCTGACCTGATCGGTTTCCCGTCGCCGCACATGCTTTTCGGGCCGCAGCGCTTCGGTTTTCCAAGGCTCCGCTGCGGTCGGTGGGGCAAAGGTATATTCGTCGCCACCCGATGTCGGGCGTTGGGGCAGGGCCAACTCTCCGCCTTGAAGTGTCACGGTGGTTGCCTGCGGTGCCGGCCAGATCAGCGGCCAATATGCGGTCGAGATGGACACGCGCACCTTATGTCCTTTCGGCACCCGGTAGGCGATGTGATCAAGGTTCAGCGCAACCTCCACGACCTCTCCTTGCGGCATTGCCGTGGGGTTTTCGGCGCTGTCGCGGTGGCTGAGGTTCAGCACACCATAAGTGATCCGTGCAGACGCGCCATCGGGGTGGACGTGGTTCAGCCGCACGGCGATCTGACCTTGCGGGTGATTGCTGGACAGCCGCAGGGTCAGACGGGGCGCGCCGACGATGTCCATGTCCTGATCAAGGGGGGGCGTGTCAAATGTGGCGGACAACGCGTCGTCGTGGCGCTGGTCGCCCGGCATTTCAGGGCCAAGCCAGATCGCGCAATATTCGCCAGCGTCAGCACCGCAATGGGCGGGCGACGCAATCATCATGTCCAGGTTGGCGGCGTCATGCGAAAGACCCCTGTCGGTCAGGTGCAGTGTCTGGGCAGATAAATGGGACGTGGCGCCTGTTTTTTCAGCAATCCAGCGGCCTGGACGCTCCAGAACCCATGTCGCCGGGCGCATCCCGTCCATGAGATAGGCGCGGTAGTCCGGGTCATCCTCCACCCCGGTGTCGATTCCCTTCAGCCAGTGGTCCCACCAGCGCAGCGCTTCCTGCAGGAATCCGATCCGTGGTTCGGGGATGGCAAAATGCGGATACTTGTGGACCCAGGGGCCGACGATCCCCTTGGCCCCCGGCAGTGCTTCGACCAGTTGCGGGACCGCGTTCTTGTAGGCGTCGCCCCAGCCCCCCACGGCCAGCACCTTGGCCTTGATGGCGCTGTAATCCTCGATGACCGAGCCTTGCTTCCAATAGGCGTCGCGTGACTGGTGGCGCAGCCAGAGCGCGGGGAGAAACGGTTCGGCCTCCAGCCTTTCAAGCCACATCTCGCGCCAGTTTGACCGCAGGGCGGGGTCGGGCGCGCGGCTGGAATAGGCCCACATCGTAGCGCCCCAGCCAAGGTTCTCGTTCAGCAGGCACCCGCCCTTGTAGTGAATATCATCCGCAAACCGGTCCACTGTCGAACACAGCGTGATGACCGCCTTGAGCGGGGCAGGGTCATGCGCTGCAACCTGCAATCCGTTGAAGCCACCCCAGCTGATCCCCATCATGCCGACGGTCCCGCTGCACCACGGCTGCGCTGCCAGCCAGTTGATCACCTCGATGCAGTCTGCCTGTTCCTGCGGGGTGTACTCATCTGTCATCACGCCTTGGCTGTCACCATTGCCGCGCATGTCCACACGCACGCAGGCATAGCCCCTTTCGGCAAACCATGGGTGGGTCAGCGTGTCCCGCGCAGTGGTGCCGTCGCGTTTGCGGTATGGCAGGTATTCAAGGATGACGGGCACCGGAACATCGCCAGAGTTTTGTGGCCGCCAGATCCGTGCTGACAAACGACATCCGTCCGACAGTGTTATGCCAAGATCGGCGTCCTCAATCAGTGCAAGCGGGGTGTTGGATGTGCTGTTCATGCCGCAACGTTGCCGCGTGGCCGGAGCATGTCAACCGTTTGCCGTCCGAACTTGGGCCCTTGCATCGCGCAGGAATCGTTCCGGAATGTTGAAAGTATTCAACAGCATCTGTGAACGAATACTGATATTTTCTACCCACACTAGAAACTGTTGCGCCCATGCACGAGAGAATGAGGCGAAAACGTGGCGTCCCAAAATTTCGCTTGGATTATGCGATCCCGAGCGAGTAACTGTCGGGTCAATAATAAGTTCCGTTTTTAATAACGATAGATTCAGGCGGCTGCACGACACGGCAAACGAGTCGGCAGTCAATTAAACAACCGGATGATCCGCGCAGAACGGGCATCGAGGTAGAGCGGTGGTACAAATGAAGACGATAGATTTCGTCGTTCGCGATCAAGCGGGCGCATTGCAACGTGGCATGGTGTCTGAAGGTTCCAAGTTCCACGTCATTCAAGCACAATCCGGCGAAGAGATTTCATTGAACCTTCGTCAGACGGATCTTGCCGCCACACAGCGCGTGGGCAAGGATCTGGTGATTACACTGGCCGATGGGTCGGTTGTCACGATCGAGAATTATTTCAACGACACCGGTGCCGCAAACCGGCTGTTCATCTCCTCCGACGGCTACCTGAACGAGGTCGCCTTTGTTGAAGGGGAGGGCGGTAGCCTTGCCGCACAGTACGGCCCGACTGAACAATGGGGCAAATGGAGCCCGTCTGACGACCTGATCTATCTGGGACGGTCTGACATGGTCTCGCCTCCCGGCGGGATGGTCGCGGGCGCGGAAAGCGACGAAGTGTCCATGCTGGCGGCTCCCCTGCTTGGGGCAGGGCTTGTCGGTGGCGGCGGTGCCGCAGCGGCAGCAGCCGTGGTCGGTGGTGCAGCGGTCATCGGTGCAACAGGTGGGGGTGGTGGTGGCGGTGGCGCATCCGTCGTTCCGCCCTACGTAAACGCACCCGATTCCTCTGAAACCGTGGGGGGTGACGGTGCGGTTGAAACCGTCTCCGTTTCCGGCGGTGGTGAGCCGGGATCAGAAGTGACCGTCACCATCGGTGACAAGCAGGTCGAGACGACGATTGCTGAAGACGGCACCTTCGAAGCCGTATTCGAGGGCGAAAACTTCCCCGAAGATGGCACCTATGAAGCCGTTGTCGACGTCGTCACAGGGGGCGCTTCCAGCACGTTGGACGGACCTCAGTTCGTGATCGACACGACACCGCCCACCGTCGACGTCTCTGTCGGGACTAAGAGCGTTGCGGATTTCTTTAACGGGGAAAGCTTTGCGGACGGCGTGACCATCACCGGCACGGGCGAAGCCGGGGCAACGGTCGCCGTCACCACAGGTGGTGTGACCCGGACCACGACCGTGGCCGAAGACGGAACGTGGGCTGTGACCTATGAACCGGGTGTGCTGCAAGGTGGCGAATACGAAACCGACGTCGTCATCAAGACCACAGACGCCTATGGCAATTCGTCGACGACGACGGAAACGCTGGTGGTCGATACGGTCGCACCGATCGCCACGATCACCTCTGGGTCGCAATCGGCGGGCGATCGTTTCAACGCGGAAAGCTTTGCCAATGGTGTGACACTCGCGGGCACGGGCGAACCCGGCGCGAAGATCGCACTGACCATCTGTGGCATCACCCGCACATCAACCGTTGGCGAGAACGGCAACTGGTCCGCGACATGGCAGGCGGGCGTGTTGCCCGCTGGGGAATATGTCAACGACATCACCATCGTCACAACGGACAAATACGGCAACGCGACCACTTCGACTGACAAGCTGGTCGTTGACACGGTGTCGGACGTAAGCATCGCGACAGACAACGTCGCAACCGATGGGATCATCAACGCGGCAGAACGTGCTGATGGCGTGACACTTACCGGCACGACGCAGCCCGGTTCGACCGTCGATGTCACCTTTGGCACTGCAACGCGTGCCGCCACAGTGGACGCGACCGGCAACTGGACAGCGTCCTTTGTCGCCGGTGAAATTCCCACGGGTGAGACTGCGGCGACCGCGACAGCCGTGGCAACGGACAGCTTTGGCAATACCTCGACCGCCACGGGGGAGGTTGATGTCGATACGCTCGTCAACACCCTTGCATTTACGGATCAGACAGGCGGCAGCGACGGTATCGTCAACGCAACCGAAGCTGGGCAAGGCATCGTCATGACCGGCACGGTCGAGCGGGGGTCATCCGTGAGCGTCAAGCTGGGAACCGTGTCCCGGCCTGCAACGGTCGATGACAACGGCAACTGGTCCGTGACCTTCGCGCCAAGCGACATTCCCGCCGGCACTTATGAAACCTCGATGGTGGCCACCGCCACCGACAAGGCGGGCAACACCGCCAGCGTGTCGCAACCGGTTTCCGTGGATACCGAAGCAGGCCTGCTGACAATCAGCCCCGCCCCTGTCGAAGGCGATGACATCGTCAACAAGCTCGAGGCAAGCGACGGCGTCTCCATCACCGGCACCGCAGATGCGGGCGCATTGGTTCAGGTCACTCTGGCGGGGGTCACTCATGCGGTACGCGCCGATGCGAACGGCAACTGGACCTCGTTCTATGCGCCAGGCGACGTGGCACAGGGCGTCTACACCGCTGACATCACAGCGACAACCACGGACGCCGCAGGCAACACCCGCACAGCGACGGACAGTGTTCGGGTCGATACCCGTGTCGACAACCTGTCGATCGCAGCGGTCGAGGGCGACAACATCGTCAGCGGTGCCGAGCGGCTGGCCAATGGCGGCGTTCTGGTCACGGGCACCTCTGAAATCGGTTCCACCGTGGTCATCACGCTGGGCCGCGCAAGCACGAACGGGACGGTCGATGCCAATGGCAACTGGGCCGTCACCTTCGCGCCCGGAGAGGTGCCCGAAGGCATGATCGACACGTCCGTATCGGTGACGGCGATCGACCGGGCTGGCAACTCTGCCACGGTAAGCCATGCGGTTGTAATCGACACAATTGTCGAACCTTTGGAAATGGAACAGGCAGGCGGCCCCGATGGTATCGTCAACGCACGCGAAGCGGCTGTCGGGATCGATCTGCACGGTCAGGTCGAGGCGGGTTCTGCCGTTGTCGTCAACTTTGACGGTGCCGACTATACTGCGATGGTCGATGCGGATGGCCATTGGACTGTGACGATCATGGCGGCAGACATTCGCCCGGGTACGTATGATGCGGATATTTCGATCACCGCAACGGATCATGTCGGTAATATCGACAGCATCAGTGACACGCTTGCCATCGACACCTATGCCCCGGACGGGCCGGTTGTCGAATCCTACACCCGTGACGGTGACGGTATTCGCGCCATTTCGACAGACCAAAGTGACGATACGCTTGCTGTGCATCAGATCCACACCGACAGGTCGATTTCGCAGGTGCAGGCCGATACGCTGGACAACGACTTCCTGAACGAGACGAACTTCTACTTCAATTCCAACGTTCCGGACGGGTCCGACCTCATCATCACCGCGACGGATGCCGCCGGCAACTTCTCCGGCACCTATCTTGCGCTGGATGACGAAACCGCGGGCACGACGCTGACGCTGAGCAACCCGAACCTGAGCGGCTACAATATCGAAACGGTCGATCTGCAATTCGCCGAAGAGGCGCAGCTGACCGTCACCGAAGCCGCATTGGTCAGTTTGTCGAGCAACACCAACACTTTGGTCATCGACGGGCATAACGACGACACGGTCACGATCACGGGGGGTAGGCGCGAAGGATCGGAGGCCCGCGATGGTCAGAACTACGACATCTATACCCTTGGGACAGAGGGTACTTTGATGATCGACGACGACATCAACGTCGTCATCTAAGGCCGGCACAAGGCCAAGGCGCGGGCGGCAACGATCCTCCCGCGTTCCTAAAATAATAAAAACCGGCACGTTAAGGGCAGGATATGAGGCAGAGTGTAAAACGGGCAGGAGGGCTTTGCGCAGCGGCGCTGGCCTTGTCTGGCTGCGTCTCGGACACGGGGGGCAGGGGCTTTGTCCCTGCGGATCTGGTGACGCGGTTCAGGGCATCGGACGCTTCGCAGGCCATGAAACCGACCTATGCTGAGAAAATAACCGCAGACAGTCCGATCATTCAGGGTCTGGCGTTGCGGAGCTCTGTCCTGCCCGATGGCGATGTGTCCGACCGGGTCGCGGCTTCGGTGCTGGCCGCCAACAGCCGTACCGCCGAGGCTGAGCTGCGCGCCGCCACCTTGCGGTCTGAGGCCGCCAGCAAGAACTGGCTGCCCCGCATCGGCCCACAGATCAGCCTGACGTCGCTGGGATCGCTTGTCGCCAATCTGGTGGTCGATCAGGTGCTTTTCGACAATGGCCGCCGCAGGGGGGAACGCGCATTTGCCGTCGCGGATGTCGAGGTGGCGGCCGTGTCGCTGGCGCAGGATACCAACCGCCGCGTGGCAACGGCGCTCACGCTCTACACGACCGCTGCGGAGGCCCGCGAAACCGCAGCCCTTGGCACCGAGACGCTCAAGGATATGGGGCATTTCGAATGGATCATGCAGGAACGCGTCAAAGGCGGCGTTTCGGACATGTCCGACCTGACCATTCTGCGCCAGAAACTGTCGGAAATCCGCGCGAATTATGAAGCGGCGCTGGAACGCGAGGCGACGTCGATCTCCGAACTGAACGCGATGTCGGTTCAACCGCTTGGTGATCTGCGCGGTGTGCCTGACATCCCCGTCAACGCCTTTGCCGGCGCGCCACTGACCGTTGTGCGCGCCGAAGCCGAAAAGACGCGCGCCATTGCCGCCGCCAAGGTAGAACGCGCGGGCCAGTTGCCGGGCTTGTCGGCAGGGGGCACCGTGGGCGAAGGCAGCACCTTGGGGCTTCAGGTGAAATCCGAACAGCTTCTGGGGTTTGGCACGCAAGCGGCGCTGCAAGCCGCCGCACTGGCCGAGGAAACCTCGACCCGCAAGGTCCGTCAGGCGGTGGAGGATGCCAATCGCGACCTGCGCCGTCTTGAACGGCAGATCAGCGCCAAGTCTAGACAGGCCGCAGAGGCTGCGACCCTGGCCGCTCAAGCCAAGCGCAATCTTGACATCTTCCAAGCGCAATATGACGCCGGCCAGCGTCAGGTGATGGATGTTGTCGGCGTCTATGAAACCTTTGCGCGCCAGCAACAGGCACAGGTGGTACTGAAATACGGCGCCGTCCGGCTCAAGATCGAAATGGCCCAGATACAGGGCGTTCTTGCCGACGGGAGCGCGATTTGACCAGCAAGCCCACATTTACGCTGACGATCACCAACGGCAATCAGGGCCGGACCCGCGCCGCCAATGCGCCCGCCCCCAAGGCCCAGAATACCAACCGCGTCGAAGACCGGCTGATGGCGCGCGCCAAGCTCGCGTCGACCTACGCCGCTGTTCTGGGTGTGCAGACGGCCCCCCGTGATATGTTCGAGACGATCATGTCTTACGCTGCTGGTGGCGCAAAATCCGCGCAAGAAGCCGCCGCCATCGCCAAGGGGCTTGAGGGCGCGGGTCTGCTGACCCAAGTGAGCCGCGTTGACGCCCTCAGCAAGGATCTGTGGCCTGCGCTGGCCTATATGACATCGGGTCAGGTGCTGCTGGTGATGGGGCAGGCCCGCGGTGATCTGATCCTCTATGACACGACCTGCACCGACAACCGCGCCATGGTGCCGCTCGCCGATTTCAAACCGTTTTTCACCGGTCTGATCGTGCGGGCCGAAGCGTCGCTGAAAACCGTTGCGCGGACCCACAAGGATGACAGCGCCCCCGCGCATTGGTTCTGGGGCCAGTTTCCGCGCTTTCGCCGCCAGTTGATCGAAGTGGCGATGGGGTCTTTTGTGGCCAACCTTCTGGCCGTTGCTGTCGCGCTTTTTTCCTTGCAGGTCTATGACCGGGTGATCCCCCACCAATCCGAGGCAACGCTGTGGGTGCTGGCCGCAGGGGCCGGTCTGGCCTTGCTGATGGAGTCGTTTCTCAAGATGGCGCGGGCCCGGTTGATGGATGGCGCAGGGCGGCAGATCGAATTGTCTGTGCAGGATATCCTGATGCGCCGCATTCTGGGGATGCGGTCCGACACGCGCGGTCAGGCCCCCAACCAGCAGTTTTCGGCAATGCGCGAATTCGGGTCCGTGCGCGAATTCTTCACCGCGTCGACCATCGGGACGATCGCGGACATCCCCTTCATCTTTGTCTTCCTGTTCCTTGTCGCCAGTATTGCAGGCAACGTGGTCTGGGTGCTGGTCCTGGGCGGACTCCTGATGCTGATCCCCGGCTTTTTCCTGCAGAAGAGGGCCATCCGACTGACACAGGAAACCCAAGGGGCGTCCACCAAAGCGTCGCGTCTGTTGCACGAAACAATTTTTGAGTTGGACACCGTCAAGACGCAGCGTGCCGAAGACCGGATCCTGCGTCTGTGGACCGAGCTGAACACGCTGTCATCGGTCAAATCGTCCGAGCAACGCAAGCTCGCGTCCTTCCTCACCTTCTGGAGCCAGGGCATCCAGCAGGCCACGTATGTCGCGGCGGTGATCGTGGGCACCTATCTGGTGTTCGCGGGGCAATTCACCGTGGGCTCGATCATTGCGGTCGGGATCCTGACGGGCCGCACGCTGGGGCCGCTCACGCAGTTGTCGGGCACGATGGCGCGGTGGGGCAACGTCAAGGGTGCGTTGGACGGGCTCGATGCCATAGTCGCCGCCCCGCAGGATACCGCCGAGGCGCGCACCTATCTGCGGCGTGAGAAGCTGAAAGGCCAGTTCGAGCTGCGCGATGTGACCTTCCGCTACGAGGACGATGGCGCGCCGACGCTCGATATCAGAGGGCTGATGATCCAGCCGGGTCAGCGTGTCGCGGTGCTGGGTGCGAACGGATCGGGCAAGTCGTCGCTGCTGAAATTGCTGAGCGGGCTTTACGCCCCGACAGAAGGCCGCGTGCTGATCGACGGCACCGAAATGACGCAGATCGAACCCCGCGACCTGCGCCGGATGATCGGCTATCTGGGGCAGGATGTGCGGCTGTTTTCAGGAACCTTGCGCGACAACCTGAATCTGACCTTGCTGGAACGTGACGACGACCGCTTGATGGCGGCGCTTGATTTCGCGGGGCTTGGCCCCTTCGTCAGGAACCACCACAAGGGACTGGATCTTGAGATCAAGGACGCCGGTGCCGGTCTGTCGATCGGGCAGCGCCAGTCGATCGGCTGGGCGCGGTTGTGGTTGCAGGATCCCGCGATCTGCCTGCTCGATGAGCCGACTGCGGCGCTCGATCAGCGGCTTGAGGCAACGCTTGTGTCGCGGCTTGAGACCTGGATGGACGGGCGCACCGCGATCATTGCCACCCACCGCGCGCCCATTCTG
>JAGXHB010000158.1 GCA_024636425.1 Roseobacter sp. | reverse complement strand
AGTTCACAAATCTTGCGACGTTGAAAGACTGGACCCCACAGATGGTGGCGACGGACTTTACCTGGGGTGTTGCGCTCACAGGGGTATCGGCGACAGCCGGGGTCTGGCTGACGCGGACGTTTACCTGACACGGCAGGCCAAAGCGCGGGGGCCAGCCCCCCGGGATATTTTGCCATTTGGAACCAAGGCAGATCGCCGGGATCAGCGGCCCGTTTCGCTGGCATAACGCCATGCACCGGGGCGCAGGGCGTTGAGCTGCCAGTCGCCAATGCTCGCGCGGATCAGGCGCAGGGTCGGAAGGCCCACATGCGCGGTCATGCGCCGGACCTGACGGTTTCGGCCTTCGGTAATGGTGATGGACAACCACGCGTCGGGGACCGACTTGCGAAAGCGCACCGGAGGGTCGCGGTCCCACAGATCCGCAGGCGGATCGATGCGAGCGACCTTGGCCGGTGCCGTCTTGCCATCCTTGAGTATCACACCGCCCGCAAGCGCGGCGAGGCTGGCGTCATCCGGGGTGCCTTCGACCTGCACCCAGTAGGTTTTTGCACGCTTGTACTTCGGATGCGAGATCCGCGCCTGAAGCGCGCCGTTGTCGGTCAGCACCATCAGCCCCTCGCTGTCGCGGTCAAGCCTGCCGGCGGGGTAGAAGCCCTTTTCATCGATATAGGCGGAGAGGGTCGGTCGCTGTGACCCTTCGGTGCCCTTGTCGGTGAATTGCGACAAGACACCATAGGGTTTGTTGAACAGAATGTCGCGGTTCATGGTGCGGCAGGGATCAGTTTGGTCACACCCACGGAGGCTGCGCGCGCAAGCCCTTCGTCGAGGGACATCGGAATATATTCGCCGCGCCGCCAGAGCTGGGCCATGTCGTCATAGTGACGCGACAGGAAATGACCGGACTGCCCCGTGGACGTGATGAAGACAGAGGAGTCCGGATCGGCGAAATCATAGACGCCGCGAAAGCCCGCGCCGTGCACGTTGAGGAACGGATCAGGCCCACTGCCCTTGGTGCGGCCCCGAAGCAAGGTGTTGTCGCCCCCCGAGGTCGATTGGCGGATGTTGACGAAGTAGCGCAGCAGCGGCACGTCGCCCAAGGTCTGATGATCGTGGGTGGCCTGATGCGCATCGCCCCAACGCAGCGTTTCAAGTTCGCCGCCCCATGTCTCGTCGATCCAGATCAACGCATCATCAAGCGCCAGCCGCGCCATTTCGGCGCAGGTTTCAACAGGTGCGGATTGCAAAACATCACACCACGCGGACGCGCCGTCGATGTCGCGGAAAACGCGTTCGATGAACAGCGGTTCCACATGGCTGAATTCCTGCGCGAGGGGGCCAAGCTCGTCACGGATCAGCCGTTCCTGCAAGGCGCGGACCCACGCGGCGTAGATCAGCGGTTCGGGCATGTGTTCGTTCATCTCGCCCGACCAGCCGGCAAGCAGGATCAGGGCGCGCTGGCGGCGGCTTTCTTCTGTGCCCTCGGGGGCAGCTTCGCCCGTGAACCACAGCTCGGAGCCGATCAGCGGCAGCAGGGTGCGCGCGGTCGCGCTGACGGTATCAAGCTGCGCTTCGATAAAGCTTTCGCGGGTGTGGACCTGCCTGCGCTCCATGAGGCTGCGCCAGCGCTGGATCCGCTGCGTATCGCCCCAAAGATAGGACACGTGGTTGGGGAAGGGGCGGTCCACCGTCTTGTTGTTGGTGTTGCCAAGGATGCCGCCGCGCGGGCTGACGAATTCAGGGTTGGAGGCATAGGGCAGCACACCTTGCCAGCGGTTCTGCGCAATCCAGCCCGGTGTGGGCATACGCCCCTGGGTCTGGTGGCCAGTATCGCGCGCAGGCAGTGCGCCGATGGTTTTCAGGGCAATGCTGTCGCGATCGACCAGCGTCAGGTTCTGGGACGGCGCGATATAGTCTTCGCCTGTGGCGATGCCTTGGGCCACGGTCTTGGCCTCCATCAGCGCCATGGCCGCCGCGATCGAGGTGTCGCGGTCGCTGAGCGCTGTCCAGTTCAATGTCGCGACATGGCCCGCGGGTGTGATGGCTGCAAGATTGTAATGACTGCCGGGCATCACGGGGCCATTGTCGGTCCAGCGCAGGGTCAGCGTGATCGGATCGGCATCCTTGACGGTGATGATCGAGGCCCGCTTCTCAAAGCGTTTGAACCCGTCGGGGGTGCGGTATTCTTCGGCATTGTCGGGGTTCAGTTCTTCGACATAGACGTCCTGATCATCCGCGTAGGACGAGGTCAGGCCCCATCCAAGCGCTGCGCTGCGCCCGGTCAGCACCACCGGGATGCCGGGGATCGTGCCGCCGATCACGCCACCTGATTGCAGCTCCAGCCGCGCTAGATACCAGATGGTCGGCGCGGTAAAGCCCAGATGCGGATCATTTGCGATCAATGTGCCACCGGACGCGGACCGGTCGCGCGCCGCCGCCCACGCGTTCGAAGCGCCGGCAAGGTCGAAGGGCTTGAAGGGCGACAGGGGCGTATCATCAAGGGGGATGTTGTCGGCGTATTGCGGCAGATCGGGGAAAAGGCTGGTGTATTCGGGCAGCGCCGCGATCCCGCTACCGGGGGCGTCCGGCAGGATATCTGCGAGCCGATCGGCGTCAGGCAATGCAAGTGAGGTGCGCGCGCGTTTGACTTCGGCATCAAGGTGACCGGAGAGTTGCAGCGCCATCAGCTTGACCATCGCAACCGAATCCGCCGCGCGCCAAGGTGCGATCGGCACGTCGAACAGCAGCATTTCAGGCGCACCGCGCCCCAGGGCCTGCTCGTTGATCTGGTCCAGCCGTGCATTGACCCCGGCCGCATAGGCATCAAGGGCGGCGCGTGTCTTGGGGTCGAGCGCGTCAACGGACCGGACCGCCAGTGTATAAAGATCGAACCGGCGCAGCAGCCTGTCGATGCGCACGGTTGTCGTGCCGAACACTTCAGACAGACGCCCCTGAACGGTGCGGCGCATCGTGATCATCTGCCACAAACGGTCCTGTGCATGGGCAAAACCAAGCCCGTAGTACACATCCAGATCATTCTGCCCGAAGACATGGGGCACATTTGCGTTGTCGCGCACGATTTCAACTTCATCGCGCAGGTTCGGCACAACGACGGTGTCGTCATAATCGGGCAGGGACCGCGAAGCCAGCCAGTAGGCACCGCCCATGATGAGGACGCTCAGAACGATCAAAAGCGTGGCCAGACGCATCAACCACCGGAAAACCACTGCCATTTGCCGCTCCTTGGGATGCCTGCGTGCGATTGACCAACGCCCGCAGGGTGATAGGTGTAAGGACAGCCAATAGCGCAACTGAATGATAAGGAAAAGACGATGGCAAAACTCGCATTTCTCGGACTGGGTGTCATGGGCGCCCCGATGGCAGGACATCTGCAAAAAGCGGGTCACGATGTGACGGTCTACAACCGCACGGCCCAAAAGGCACAAGCCTGGGCCGAGATCTATGGCGGTGCGACGGCCAAGACCCCCCGCGACGCGGCCAAGGACGCGGAGTTCGTAATGTCCTGCGTTGGCAATGATGATGATCTGCGGTCTGTCTGTCTGGGCGATGACGGGGCCTTCGCGGGGATGACCAAGGGCGCGATCTTTGTGGATCACACGACGGTATCAGCCGCCGTCACCCGCGAGCTTTATGCCGCTGCGGACGCGGCGCAGATCAGCTTTATCGACGCTCCGATTTCGGGCGGTCAGGCAGGGGCGGAGAATGGCCAGTTGTCGGTCATGTGCGGCGGCGACGAGGGGGCGTTTGATCGCGCCCTGCCGGTGATGGAGGTTTATGCCAAGATCTGCCGACGCCTCGGCGACAGCGGTGCGGGCCAGATGACCAAGATGTGCAACCAGATCGCCATTGCAGGGCTGGTTCAGGGCCTGTCAGAGGCGTTGCATTTCGCGCAGAAAGCCGGTCTGGACGGGCGCGATGTGGTCGAGGTGATCAGTCAGGGTGCCGCCGGCAGCTGGCAGATGTCGAACCGCTATCAGACGATGCTGGACGACAAGTTCGATCACGGCTTTGCCGTCGACTGGATGCGCAAGGATCTGGGCATCTGCCTTGATACAGCCAACGAGATTGACGCGAGCCTGCCTGTGACAGCGCTGGTCGACCAGTTCTACAAGGACATCCAGAAAATGGGCGGTGGACGTTGGGACACCTCGAGCCTGCTCAAACGTCTCGCGGCGATGGGCTGACGGCTCCACGGTCAGCGCCGGTCTGAGCGTCTTCGACCGCGCTGACGTCATGAAACAAAAAAGCGGCCTGTTGCGGGCCGCTTTTTCAAAATTCTGGATATGAGGAGATGCACCGTTAAGGGATGATGCGCGTGTATTTGGTCCCTTCCAGCGTCGCACCCAAGCGCAGGCCGGCGCGCCCAAAGACGGCGGCAAGCACGGGGGCCATGGCTGTGGTTGTGTCCGCCTCCACGCTCTCTCCGATATCGGAAATCACATATTCAAGATCAGCCCCAGCGGCCCAACCGGGCGACCGGCGGAAGCTTGTCAGCGCCTCGTCTGTCATGAAAAACAGCACATGAGCGTATTGCTGCGCACCGATCTGCAATCCGCCGGATGCTTTGGTGACCGAATAATAATCCACTGTCACGTCGTTGACCCGCAGCGCGCCACGACCATAGGCCCCGCCAAAGCCAAGCCCGGCTTCGGTGACCAGCGGCATGACCAGCATACCGTTTGATTTCTGCGCCAGCTGGCGTGTGTTGGGGAACTGGCGGTACATTTCGTTCAGCGTGGCTTCGACACGGGCGTCGATCATGCCGCTGCCTCGGCTGCCGACACCGTTACCGCAGGCTGCAACCGCGCCCGCGCTTGCAAACGCGCCAAGCGCAAAAGCGCGGCGAGAAAGTGAAGATTTGCTCATTTTTATTTTGCCTGTAATCTGCCTATGCCGGTTTATTCCGACTTGAAAACGACTTTAGGGCGAAAAAACGCCAATGTCACGGATTTAGACCTCGAATCGGCGGTGATTTGCCGCCAATTCGCGCAATTGCCTGTAAGTGCTTGTTTCAGCCGTTCAACAAACGTGCAGCAGCGGGTGCGAAATACGTCAGAACGCCGTCGCATCCGGCACGTTTGAAGCCCATCAATGTCTCGATCATGATGCGGTCTTCGTCGATCCAGCCGTTTTGGGCCGCGGCCTTGATCATGCTGTATTCGCCGGACACCTGATAGGCGAATGTCGGTGCGCCGAAGCTGTCTTTGACGCGGCGGCAAATATCGAGATAAGGCAGCCCCGGCTTGACCATGACCATATCCGCACCCTCGCGCAGGTCACGCTCGATCAGGCGCAACGCCTCGTTGCTGTTGGCGTAATCCATCTGATACGTCTTCTTGTCGCCGGTCAGCGCGCCAGACGCCCCCACGGCATCGCGGAACGGCCCGTAAAACGCGGAGGCGTATTTCGCCGCATAGCTCATGATCATCACGTCGGAGTGACCGGCCCCTTCAAGCCCGTCGCGGATCGCGGCAATGCGACCGTCCATCATGTCGGAGGGGCCGATGATATGCGCGCCGGCCTCGGCCTGTGCCAAGGACATCTTCACAAGCGCTTCGACGGTGCGGTCGTTGACGATGATACCGTCTTCAACAAAGCCGTCATGCCCGTTGATGTTGTAGGTATCAAGCGCGACATCCGTCATGATCACCATCTCTGGCACCGCGTCGCGGATTGCACGGATCGCGCGGTTGGGGTTGTTTTCAGGATCCCACGCCCCTGCACAATCCTCCGTACGGTCCTCGATCCCCGTATAGGGGAAGATGCACATCGCCCCGATCCCCAGATCAGCCGCCTCGCGCGCGGCTTCGACCACCTTGTCGACACTGCGCCGGTAAACGCCGGGCATCGACGGGATCGGCTCTTCCACACCCTCGCCGGAGCGGACGAAGACCGGCCAGATCAGATCGCCGACGTTCAGCGCGTTTTCGCGCACCAAGGCACGGACACCTTCGGACTGGCGGGTGCGGCGCAGGCGGGTCGCCGGAAAGGAAGCTTGTTGGGGTCTCATGCGAAATTACCTCGGAAGGGACGTTGCTTTAGGCTTGGCATGTATTTTTGCGCGCCTCAAGGCTAGGAATTGCCTCAATGCATCGTTATGACATGCAAAAGTTGTGCGGCACCGCCGCGTTGCTGCAAACGCCCTCTCAGGAATGAGCCTCCCTTGGACTTGTATCAGACCCTATTCGAAGTGATCGACATGCGGTCGTTCTCTAATCTCTGGTTCTGGATCGCTGTTGCGGTGATCTGGTCATCAGCCAGTCACTGGGTGATCGGTGTGCCCTATGACATGGTGCTGCGCGCGCGCCGGCACGGCGATGAGGCGCTGACCGATCTGGAGGATATGGTGCGCATCAACGTCAACCGTATCCTCTATATCGCGCAGGTCTCAGGTCTGTGGATCTTGGGGTTCACCTGCTTTTTCATGACGATACTGGTGATGCTGGCGGTCTTCTACAGCTTCGAATTCGCGCAGGCCCTGTTGCTGCTGGCCGTGCCGCTGTCGTTCGTCGCACTGCTCAGCCTGTCCACGGCGCAGCGGATCCGCGACGAGGGGGCTACCGAAGCGCTGTTGATCAAGCGGCTGATGCGCCACCGGATCCAGACCCAGATCATCGGCATGGTGGCGATCTTTGTCACGGCGATGTTTGGCATGTATCAAAACCTGTACGTCGGTCCGTTCGGCAGTTGACAATCCTCCTTCAAGCATCAACTCACAGCGCATGAAAAACCCCACCCAAATCACGCTGTCGGGCGTGCCCGAAGGCTTTGACGCGCGTGCGTTGCTGGACGAACTGGCGAAATCCAAGGTTCCTGTCATTCACGTGGCCCGAGATGACAAGCGGATGGCGGCGATGCAATCCGCGCTGCGGTTCTTTGCCCCCGACATGCCGGTCGTGACCTTTCCAAGCTGGGACTGCCTGCCTTTTGACCGTGTATCCCCCAACGCTGATATTTCGGCGCAGCGGATGGCCACGCTCGCGGGGCTGGTTCACGGGATGCCGGACCGGTTCATCATGCTGACGACGCTGAACGCCGCGACCCAGCGGGTGCCCGCGCGCAGTGTGTTACGGGATGCCGCGTTTTCGGCCCGTGTGGGTGACCGCATCAACGACACCGCCTTGCGTGACTTTCTGGTGCGCATGGGCTTTGTCCAAAGCCCTACGGTGACTGAGCCCGGCGACTACGCCATCCGGGGCGGCATCATCGACATCTATCCGCCCGGTGATCTGGGTCCGG
Source organism: Roseobacter sp. (assembly GCA_024636425.1). Lineage (GTDB taxonomy): Bacteria > Pseudomonadota > Alphaproteobacteria > Rhodobacterales > Rhodobacteraceae > Sulfitobacter. The sequence continues at coordinate 1,139 of JAGXHB010000158.1, read as the reverse complement.
TCCGGCTGGATCTGTTCGGCGATACACTGGACGGCGCGCGCCGCTTTGATCCTGCGACACAGCGCACCACCGAAAAGCTGGATCTGGTCGAACTTGCCCCGGTGAGCGAGATCATTCTGGATGAGCCGTCGATCACGCGTTTCCGCCAGAACTACCGCATTGAATTTGGTGCTGCTGGCACGGATGACCCGCTTTACGAGGCGATCAGCGCGGGCCGCAAACATCAGGGCGCGGAACACTGGATGTCGTTTTTCCATGAAACGCTGGAGACGATCTTTGACTATCTGCCACAGGCGACCGTGACGCTGGACGACCAGTTGACCGCACAGCGCCTGTCGCGGTGGGAGAGCATCGCCGACCAGTACGAGACGCGGCGCATCGCGATGTCGAACCGCAGCAAGATGGACAGCGTCTATAAACCAGCCCCGCCGGAAGGGCTGTACCTGACCGATGCCGCATGGGAAGCTGCGCTTGAGGGAAAGCGCGTGATCCAGTTCAAACCCTTGCCACAGCCGACCGGACACAATGTGCTTGATGCAGGCGGGCGGATCGGGCGCAATTTCTCGCCCGAGCGTCAGCAGGAATCCGTAAGTCTTTTCGGTGCCTTGGCGTCCCATCTTAAAGCAAAGATGACTGAAGGCCCTGTTGTCATCGCAAGCTATTCCGAGGGCGCGCGCGAACGTCTGACCGGCCTGATCGAGGACGAAGGCGTGGGCGAGGCGATCCCCATCGCCAACGGCACCCGCATCGGCAAGCGCGGCTTGCATCTGGCCGTGTGGGCGCTTGAACACGGGTTCGAGGCCCCTTGGGGCAAGGGCGGCAACGATCCTGCCAAGCTGACCGTGATTTCCGAACAGGATGTTCTGGGCGACCGCCTGATCCGCAGCACCAAGCGCAAACGCAAGGCCGAAAACTTCCTGACTGAAACACAATCCCTCACGCCCGGCGATCTGGTCGTGCATGTGGATCACGGCATCGGCCGGTATCTGGGGATGGAGGTCATCACCGCCGCCGGTGCCGCGCATGAATGCCTGTTGCTGGAATATGCCGAAAACTCAAAGCTTTATCTGCCGGTCGAGAATATCGAACTGCTGTCGCGCTATGGTCACGATGAGGGCCTGCTGGACAAACTCGGGGGT
>JAGXHB010000157.1 GCA_024636425.1 Roseobacter sp. | reverse complement strand
TGCGTCATGCCGGCCAGCCATCGCCGCTGGCGAATGCGCTTTCCGACGTGGACATCTACTTTATGTGGCATCAAATCAATCTTTCCGGGATGAAGCGCAGTACATTGCGCTATTCGTTACAGTACCTAAAACGCTGCCAACAGAGGCAAAGCGCCATTCAGAACCCTGAAATTGCAAAATTTTCACACCTTCGCAAACCAATTAACACTTAGCGTCTAAAGGATAGGCAATGCCGCCAAAAGAACAAGGGAACGAGGCCTGCGTAAAACAATTTATCCGTGCATATATTCTAGCAATTAAACGAAACCGTGCAAACAAGGTTTTGCGCGTATGCTGTGCGGATCGTGTATCGAACCACCTCCCGGAGAGTCGAAACATGCGTTTGCATGTATTTTTATGAATGAAAAACATTTCCTTACGAGACATTCCCTTGTGCGGATGCTGACTGGAATCCATGCGCTGATTTACGCCAACGGGGCGTTTTGCACGGCAATATAGGGTGATGCCGGTGGCTGAAAGAGTGCCGTTGGGTCATAGCAAGAACCTGCCGATCAATGCCGATTGCCGTCGGTTGTCACTCGGCCGGAGGGCACGATCTGCGGCCAAGGCGCGCCATTGAGATGCCCAAAACACCCGCATCGCAAGTTAATTTTAATGTGAACCGTTTATGGACCTAAAACACTTGAAAAACGGGGGCTACACCCCGATATTCAATCCAATACCGGCGTCGGAGGTCCGACACCGCAACTTCTTACCAATTGGAGGACATTAATGGCCGACGTGAACACCATCCGGTCCGCAACCGGATCCCGCGCCGCCGCTATCGACGAGGGGCTGCGCGCTCACATGAACAAGGTGTACGGGACCATGTCGATCGGCATGCTCATCACCTTTGCTGCCGCCTGGGCTATTTCGGGCCTTGCGGTCACAACTGATCCAGCCGCTGCCGTCGCGCAGATCGGATCGGACAAGTATCTGACATCCCTTGGCTCCGCGCTCTATATGTCGCCCTTGAAATGGGTCGTCATGTTCGCACCGCTGGCCTTTGTCTTCGGGATTGGCGCGGCGATCAACAAGATCTCCGCCGCGACCGCGCAACTGCTGTTCTATGTCTTCGCAGCCGTGATGGGCATCTCGATCAGTTCGATCTTTCTGGTCTTCACCGGATACTCGATCATTCAGATCTTCCTGATCACGTCGATCGCTTTTGCCGGTCTGTCGCTTTGGGGGTATACCACCAAGAAAGACATTTCGGGCTGGGGCAGCTTCCTGATCATGGGTGTGATCGGTCTGATCGTCGCATCCGTCGTGAACATCTTCCTCGCATCTCCCGCGTTGGTCTTTGCGATCTCGGCAATCGGTGTTCTGATTTTCGCTGGCCTCACAGCCTATGACACGCAGCGCATCAAATCCGACTATCTGGCACATGCGCAGCATGGCGATCAGGAGTGGATGGCGAAGTCCGGCATCATGGGTGCCCTGAGCCTGTATCTGAACTTTATCAACATGTTCATGATGCTGCTGCAACTGTTCGGCAACCGCGAGTAAACGCCTTATCCTTCTGGGATGAACAAGAACGAAACGCCTGCCAGAGAGATCTGGCAGGCGTTTTTCGTTGGATGGGCGGTCAGCCTTTGCACAGCGTAGATGACCCCGACATGCTCGTTTTCACCCAAGCGACGCGTTGCACCTGCACGGCCTGAACTATGATCGGGAACGTACCCCGCGCCAGACCGGCGCGCTCCAAGGGCGTGGGGCGCAAGATCGCCAGGCGCCTGTCATTGCCCAGACATGACGCAACTGCGATTAAACCACTGCTTCAAACAGCTGCCCGACCCCGGCGGTAAACACCATGGCAACGACACCCCAGACCACGGCCCGCGTAACGGCTGGGCGAACCGGCGCACCCCCCAGGACAGCCCCCCCGCCCCCAAGCAAGGCAAGCGCCGCCACCGCAACCACGGCGATGGCAACGATTGCCGCGCCAGAAGGTGCCACCAGGGCGGCCCCCAAGGGAAACGCGCCGCCCAAGGCAAAGGCCAATGCGGAAGCGCCCGCCGCCTGAAGCGGGTTGGCCTGCCCTGCAAGGCCGAACATGCCCAACTCCTCGCGGGCATGGGCCCCAAGGGCGTCATGATCCGTCATCTGGGTCGCGACCCGCAGGGCCAGCTTGGCATCCACACCCCGGTTCTCAAGCCCCTCTGCCAACTCTTCGAGCTCATAGTCGGGGTCTTCCTCCAAAGCGACGCGCTCACGCTCGAGATCCGCAGCCTCGACATCGGCTTGCGCCGACACAGAGACATATTCACCCGCAGCCATCGACAAGGCACCGGCTGTCAGCCCTGCAAACCCGGTAAGGACAATGCTGCCCTGCGCCATGCCCGCTGACGTGACGCCGACGAGCAGGCTCGATATGGATACGATTCCGTCGTTGGCCCCTAATACAGATGCCCGCAGCCAGTTGCTGCGGTTGATGTAGTGACCTTCCTTGGGCATCGGATCGCTTTCAAAAGACAGAGTGATTTACCACGGCACAAACAGGCCTGATGGATCAACGCCGCGCTTGAGGGGCGCAAAACGCAAAAGACCGCACACAAAGCGGTGCGGTCCTGCATGTCACAACGAGAGGCAGATCTTACTTGATCTTGCCTTCCTTGTATTCAACGTGCTTGCGAATAACGGGGTCATACTTCTTGATGACCATCTTTTCGGTCATGGTACGCGCGTTCTTCTTTGTGACGTAGAAATGGCCTGTGCCCGCGGACGAGTTCAGACGGATCTTGATCGTGGTTGGCTTCGCCATAGTCGTTCTCCTGCAACAACAAGCGGGCCGCCGATCGACCGTCGCTCGTGAAATCCTGAGTTTCGGGTTCTAGCTACGCCTGCGCCCGAGTCAACCGCTATTTCCCCACGTCAGCGAAAAGGGGACGGAAAATTCGAATTTTCCGGTCCGGAATTTCATAAATTCCGGGTGCCCGGCCGGAAAGGATGCGCGGAAGGCCTATAAGCCGGATTTTGTCCCTGTCGAGCGACAGGGGATGACCATTCCTCTGACCTTACAGTTACCTGCAAGGCTATAGCTGCCAACCCGGACCTGCTGGGGCAGAAGAAGCCCCGCCTTGCCTGTTGCCAGGCCTGGCACGCGGTCCCTATTTGGCATTGCTCCCGGTGGGGCTTGCCATGCCGGGGATGTTACCACCCCCGCGGTGCGCTCTTACCGCACCGTTTCACCCTTACCCCGCCTGCCCGAAGACGGTCGGGGCGGTCTGTTTTCTGTGGCGCTGTCCGTCGGGTTGCCCCGCCCGGGCGTTACCCGGCACCGTTTCTTCTGGGAGTCCGGACTTTCCTCGACCTTGTTGCCAAGGCCGCGGCCATCCAGCCTTCCGCGCGATGCAGCCCTAGCGGCTAAGATCGGGCCGGGTCAATCGGTTTCGGACGTCGGATGCCTCCGGCGGGGATTTAATGCCATTTGGAAGGATGGGTCGCGTGGCACAGATCAAGGTCTGCCGCGCAGAGCGGCCCTCTGCGCCACGGCGCAAACCGCAACCGGGTCGCCGCCAGCAGGGTGTCGGGATCTGCGGCAAAGGTAAAGCCTGCCGCCCGCGCCGCGCTGACAAAGGCATCGGTCGTGAGGGTCTTGCTGGCGCTGTTACGCGTTCCCTGCCCTGCAAGGCCCTGTCGCGCGAGGCGTGCCCAGTCAAATTTCGGGCCCGGATCCTGCTTGCGTCCAGGGGCCATGTCGGAATGGCCGATGACCCCTTCGGGGGCAATCTGCCACCGGTGCAGGATGCCGCGCAGCAGCGATTCGAGCACGGCCATCTGCGGCTCCGGGAAGGGATGCGTTCCGCGGTTATCAAGCTCGATACCGATGGAGCGGGAGTTGATGTCGCGGAGCCCCGCCCATTCACCCTGCCCTGCGTGCCACGCACGTTGGTCTTCATCGACCATCTGGGTGACACCACCTTGGGCGGAGATCAGGTAATGCGCCGACACTTCAGCCGCAGGGTCACAAAGCCGCGCAAGCGCATCTTCGGCAGAGGCCATGGCGGTATAGTGGATCACCACGAGAGAGGGCCGCAACCCGTCACGGCGCGGCCCGAAATTCGGTGAAGGCTGCTGTCTTGGAAGCACGGGTGGTCCGTTCTAGCCGGAAACTCCCCGACGGTACGGTGCCGGATCCCAGGAGCAGGCATATCCGTCACCATCAGGGTCCATCCCGGCGCGGTCCCGCTCTGGCCCGCCAGCGCTCAGAAACGCGATCTGCGCCTGATCGGGATGGGAGAATTCCGCGCAAGCGCGCTGGAACTTCCGTTCCTTGTTAAAGCCGCGACGGGTATAGATCGCCTGACCGATCGGATGCCTGTTCTCCAGCGCGTAGGCCACGATATTGGGGCCAGCGTCAGCACGATCCGGCAAGGCCTCGGGCTGAATCACGCGGTATTGCGCGCGGTTTGCCGCAATCCGTGCCGCGTCGCCTTCGATGCTGCGTTCGCCCGACACCGCGTCGAAATTGTTCTCTTGCGAAATGCCTTCGGTATTCAGCACCGGCGGGGCGGGGTTCGACGGGCTGGCGTTAAGGGGCTCTGCCCCAGCATCGGTCTGCGCGTCATTGCCAAGCCCATTGTTCCCCCCGGAGCGCGTCGCATCAAGGATACGTGTCGTTTCCGCCGCTGTCGCAGCCGCTGACCCATCGTCAGGCGACCCCACAGGTGACAGCGGGACTTCATCCACCTGCTCGGGCGCGGGCATTGCGGTCAACGGGCCGGTGTTTCCGGCCAGCGCCGCATCCCGCTGCGACTGTTGCGAATTGAAGCTGTCAAAACCGGCACCCCCACCGCTGTCAGGGACAGCAGGCTGACATGCCGATACCGCAAACCCCAAGGCTGCAACGAGAGAGAAACGTTTAATCATCGGACCTGCTTTTCATCTGGACGAATTTATCAGCGTTGTTTTACCACCATTTATCCGGCTTGGCCACAAAGCCCGCCGCCTGTTCCAGTGCGTAGGCGGTAGACAGCAGATCGGCTTCTTCCCACGGGCGTCCGATCAGTTGCAGACCCAGCGGCAGCCCTTGAGCATTGGTGCCCGTTGGCAGCGCGATCCCCGGCAGTCCGGCGAGATTCACGGTCACGGTAAAGACGTCATTCAGATACATCGCGACGGGGTCCGCATCCGCCATCTCGCCCAACCCGAAGGCCGCAGAGGGGGTCGCGGGTGTCAGGATGCTATCGATCCCGCTGGCAAATGCCTGCTCAAAGTCGCGCTTGATCAGGGTGCGGACCTTGCGGGCACGGTTGTAATAGGCGTCGTAGAAACCGGCACTCAGCACATAGGTGCCGACCATCACGCGGCGCTGCACTTCAGGGCCGAAGCCTTCGGCGCGGGTTTTCTCGTACATCTCGGTGATGCCGTCGCCCTGATCCAGCTTCGCGCGGTGGCCATAGCGCACACCGTCATAGCGGGCCAGGTTCGAGGACGCTTCGGCGGGAGCAATGACGTAGTAGGCGGGCAGCGCATATTTCGTGTGCGGCAGCGAGATATCGACGATCTCGGCTCCCGCATCGCGCAACATGGCAGCCCCGTCATTCCAGAGCTTTTCGATCTCCGACGGCATCCCCTCCATGCGATATTCGCGCGGAATACCGATCTTCTTGCCGCGGATGTCGCCGGTCAGGGCCGCTTCGAAATCGGGCACGGACTGATCGGCGCTGGTGCTGTCCTTGGGGTCGAACCCCGCCATCGCCCCTAGCATGATTGCCGCGTCGCGCACGGTCTTGGTCATCGGCCCCGCCTGATCAAGGCTTGAGGCAAAGGCCACGATACCCCACCGCGAACAGCGGCCATAGGTCGGCTTGATCCCAACGGTGCCCGTAAACGCGGCAGGCTGGCGGATCGACCCGCCCGTATCCGTACCGGTCGCGGCAAGGCACAGATCGGCCGCCACAGCCGCCGCAGATCCGCCCGACGATCCGCCGGGGGTCAGCTGCGCGTCGTCGCCAGCCCGCCGCCAAGGGTTGACCGCATTGCCGTAAACGGAGGTCTCATTCGACGAGCCCATGGCGAATTCGTCCATGTTGAGCTTGCCCAGCATGACCGCGCCCGCATCCAGCAAATTTTGCGACACGGTGCTTTCATATTCGGGCAGGAAGCCTTGCAGGATGCGCGATCCGGCCTGGCTCGGCACGCCCTTGGTGCAGAACAGATCCTTGATGCCGATCGGCAAACCGCACATGTCGGGCGCATCACCCGCCTTGATCCGCGTATCGGCGGCGCGCGCCTGATCCAGCGCCAGATCGGCCGTATGATGCACGAACGCATTCAGCTTGCCCGACCCTTCGATGGCGCCCAGACAGGCATTGGTCAGTTCCACCGATGTCACGTCGCCGGCGCGCAGCGCATCGCGTGCGTCCGCAAGACCCATTTTGTTCAGATCAGCCATTATTCCACCACCTTCGGCACAGCAAAGAACCCTTCACGCGCATCGGGCGCATTCGCCAGCACTTTGGCCTGCTGGTTGCCGTCGCGCACCACATCATCGCGCCGTTTCAACACTTGGGGCGTCACGGACGTCATCGGCTCCACCCCCTCGACATCCACCTCGTTCAATTGCTCGATAAAGCCGAGGATAGTGTTGAACTCCTGCGCAAGTGCGGGCAAGGCGTCAGGGTCGACCTTGATGCGGGCCAGTTTGGCCACACGCGCGGCGGTGGTCTCGTCAATGGACATGGGCGCTCCTTCATCTCTTTGCATGCCGTTTATCGCCCCCCGCTGCCCCCTGCAAGTCTGGGGCGACGGACATCGCGCCAATCGCCGTCCCCTCGCTTCATTTTGCCAAATAAACTCCCGCCGGAGGCTCCCCAAAGCAGCGGGGCGCGCTAAGGTTTCCTGCGGAACAGCAATCAAGGAGACTTTCAATGAACATCATCTGGCTTGGCCACGGCAGCTTTCGCATCGAAATCGAGGATCAGGTTCTGCTGGTCGATCCCTGGCTGACGGGCAATCCGATGCTGGACGACGCCCATCACGCAGCAGCGCTGGAAGGGGCCACACAAATTCTGGTCACGCATGGCCATTTCGATCACACCCAAGACCTCAAGATGGTGGCCGAAAAGACCGGCGCGCCGGTCGCAGGCATGGTCGAGCTGATGGGGTATTTCGAGGCGCAGGGCGTCGAGAACACGACGGGCTTCAACAAGGGCGGCACGATCACCTGTGGCAAGGTCGCGGTAACGATGGTGCCGGCGTCACATTCCTCGTCCGTCAGCGGTGACAACGGGCCGGTCTATATGGGGGCCGAAACCGGCTTCATGATCGCGGGCGAAGGCCATGTGATCTATTTTTCGGGCGATACGACAATCATGGCCGACATGTCGTGGATGGGCGATTATCACAAGCCCGACATCGGCATCCTGAGTGCGGGGGGCCATTACACGATGGACATGGCGGGCGCTGCCTATGCGGCGAAAAAGTACTTTGATTTCAAAACGGTGATCCCCTGCCATTACCGCACCTTCGACGCGCTGGAGCAATCCGCCGATGCGCTGGCCAAAGGGCTGCCGGGCGTCAACGTGATCGAGCCCGAGGTGATGCAGGCGATCAGCCTTTAGGAGCCGTCGGGTCTCACGGTTCCGATCAGACACAGCACATTGCCCGCGCGCAGCTCCATGTCATCGCTCAAGGTGACGGGCGCGCGGGCAGTACCAGGATGCCGCGCAAGTGTCGCACAGATCTCGAACCGGTCGTCGGACAGCCTGCGGTAGTCATAGGGCATGCCGGTGGCAGGGTCTTTCGGGGGAAAGCTGCCCCCCTCCTCGCAGGCCCATGCCGCGCAGACGCTGTCCTCCCCGATCGTCCGGGGCAACGGGGTGCCCGCGCTTTCCATGGAAATCAGACGGGTGTGGAGCGTCCGCAGATTTGCGATGCGGTCGCGGTCCTGCTGTTCGATCCGGGCCTCTTGGGGTCCACCCACGACCCACAGACCAGCGCCGATGGCACCGCCCACCAACAGGCAGAAGACAGCCAGAAAGACGCGATTCACGTCTGATCGCCCTTCTGCATATCCTTGAGGTAAAACAGGAAAATACCGCCCGCCACGATTCCCACGATCAGCGCCTTGATCCCGAACTGCGCTGTGAGATCCCCTGTCAGCAGCGCATAGATCGTCGCGATCAGATCCCCCAGCAGCGTCAATGCGGCCAGCAGCAACGCGATATAGGTCAGCCATTTGCGCATCACAGAGCGGTAAAGTGCGGGATCCTGCGCCAGCTTGCGCCGTTCGCGCAAGGTCAGCCACAGATAAAGCGGCGCGGTGACGATCAGCACCGAAACACCCCACCGGATCCGCCCGAGCACACCATAGGAGTCATCGGAAAAGGCCATATCCACGATCGCCTGCAAGACCAGTACCAGATTGAACGCCCCCAGCAGGAGCACCGCAAAGGTCAGCGCGTAGATGAAGAAGTCCCGCGCCGAAAACGTCGCCGTCGGGCGCGGCACCGGCGGGGAAAATGCGGTATCTGCCCAACCGGCCAGGGCATCCCGCACTTCGCTCGCGCTCCATCCTGCGCGGTCCAGCACGTCCGAAATCTCAGACCGGCTTTTGCCCGCGCTCAGTGCGTCGCGCACGAAGATGTTCAACTCGTCGCGTTGTGCCATGATTGCCTAATCCTTTCGTCTGGTGGCAAAAAACTGCCTGAGCAGTGCGCCTGCCTCGCCTTCGGCGATCCCGTCGTAAACTTCGGGCACATGGTGGCATTGGGGATGCGCAAACACCCGCGCCCCCTGCGCGACACCGCCAGATTTAGGGTCAGCCGCCGCGTAATACAATCGCTCAAGCCGTGCTGCCGCGATTGCACCGGCGCACATCGCGCAAGGCTCAAGCGTCACGTAAAGCGCATGCCCCCCCAGCCGTTCAGAGCCGACAGCCGCACAGGCCGCGCGGATTGCCAGCATTTCCGCATGCGCTGTCGGATCGCTCAACTCGCGGGTGCGGTTGCCTTCGGCGGCCACGATGCGGCCTTGGGGCGATACCACGACGGCCCCCACCGGCACCTCGCCGCGGGTGGCGGCGGCGCGGGCCTGATCCAGTGCCTGTGACATGAACGAGGTAAACGACATAAGCCACACTTGGGCGTAAACGGCACCCTTTCGCAAGACCCCGAAACAAGGTAAGCGCTTGGCCATGAGCGCAGATACACCCAAACCAGCCCCCCAGCCCGGCACACCCGCCGGAGACCGCATCGCCAAGGTGCTTGCCCGTGCCGGCATCGCCAGCCGCCGCGAGGCCGAGCGCATGATCGAGGCAGGCCGCGTGCGCGTGAACGGCGTCCAGATAGATTCGCCGGCACTGAATGTCACGGCGGCAGACAACATCACGGTCGATGACAAAGCCGTGGGCGACCCCGAGCCGCCCCGCATGTGGCTGTATCACAAGCCCACCGGGCTGGTATCGACCAATCGGGACGACAAGGGGCGTGGCACGATCTTTGACGATCTGCCCGAAGACATGCCCCGTGTGATGAGCATCGGACGGCTTGATCTCAACTCCGAAGGGTTGCTGCTGCTGACCAATGATGGCGACGTGAAGCGCAAGCTGGAACTGCCCTCGAACGGCTGGCTGCGGCGCTACCGCGTGCGTGTGAACGGTCGCCCTTCGGATGACATGCTGGAACCTTTGCGGCGCGGCATCACCGTTGATGGTGAAACATTCCAGCCGATGACGGTATCGCTGGACCGGCAGCAGGGCGCCAACGCCTGGCTGACCGTGGGACTGCGCGAGGGCAAAAACCGCGAAATCCGCCGCGCAATGGAGGCCGTCAGCCTGTCGGTCAACCGACTGATCCGCACCAGCTATGGCCCGTTCCAGTTGGGCGAATTGAAGCCGGGACAGGTCGAAGAGCTGAAACGCAAGGTTGTGCGCGACCAGCTGGGGATCGAGCTGGAAGACAGCACCGGCACCGCGCAGAAAAAGCCGCAAAAGGGCAAGCCCGCGCATATCGTCAAGCGCAAGCCCCGCAAACCCGGTGAACCCGGCCCCGGACGCCCCGGTCTGCCCAAGGCCCCCGACGACAAGCCCGCCACGGGGCGCACGCCCTCCGGCAAGCCCAAACCCGGCTATGGCAAGTCCAAGCCTGCACGGGGCGCAACAGATGGTCCGGCCCCGCGCAAGTTCGGCACGCGGGTCAAATCCACCCGCAAACCCTGATCGGTCGGAGGCCGCCCGAGACGCAGGGTTTCGGCCCCCTGACTGGCGGGAAGCGGTTTCACTGCCTATATGTCGGTCAAAGGGGTAATTCCGAATGAGCCGAGTGTTTCTGTTTCTTGTGCTGTTGGCGCTGCTTGCCGTATTTGTTATCGTAGCAGCAACTGCCTTGCGCCGCGCGCTCGAGGCAGGTCAAAGGGCATTCGGAGCCTCCAGTGGACAGCAAGACGAGGGCCTGATGGTACCGACACCCTTTCAGAAAATAACCTACGCCGCACTGGTTGTGCTGCTCTTTGGCGTGGCCACCGGCTGGCTTGGGGGGCTTTGACCGATGGCAAAGCGATTCGGCGGCAAGTACAGCCCTGACGGCAGCCCAGTGGACCAGCCGGCAGCCCGGCGGGTCGAAGTGGACCCGGTAGGCGGCCGTGCAAATGTGTTGTTCATCCCCGCAATTCCGCTGGTATTCATGTCGCTCAACGACGGGGCGCAGGGATTGGCACTGGGGCTGGCGGCGGCGGGTCTGCTGACCGGTGCGGCGCTGATGCTGCGTGAGGGGCTGAAGGCCGAAGCGGCCTATCGCGTCCGGAAAGTGGCAGAACGGCCCGCCATCCCCCGCAAGATGTTCGCCAGTTTCCTGACCGGTGCTGGTGTGGCGCTGGCCGCGTACAAGAACGATCCCGGTCTGATCGCGGCGCTGATTTACGGTGTGGCGGCGGCTGGCCTGCATGTGTCGGCATTTGGTATCGATCCCTTGCGCGCCAAGGGCATGGAAGGCATCGACAGCTTTCAAAAAGACCGCGTCGCACGTGTTGTGGACGAGGCGGAAAAGCATCTGACCGCGATGCGCGAAGCGATCACCCGCGCGGGCGACCGCGAAGCGACCGACCGTCTGATCCGGTTCCAGACGACTGCACGCACGCTGATCCGCACGGTCGAGGAAGACCCCCGCGATCTGACCGGCGCACGCAAATATCTGTCGGTGTACCTGCTGGGCGCCCGCGACGCGACGGTCAAGTTCGCCGACATATACGCCAACACACGCGATGCACAGGCCAAGGCCGATTATCTTGCCCTGCTGGATGATCTGGATAAAAACTTTGCTGCCCGCACGCAAAAATCGCTATTGGAAGACAAAACCGACCTGAACATTGAAATCGACGTGCTGCGCGAGCGGCTGTCACGGGAAGGCGTGCGTCTGGATTGACCATACGCCTTGAGCCAACAATAGGAATTGAAACACCATGTCTGACACTGTCCGCGAAAAAGCCAACCAATCCGAGGCTGAGGTCTCTGAGGTCAACGCCGTGGTTCTGGCCGAACCGGCCCCTGCCGACGCGATCACTTCACTGGATAAGGCGGATGGCCCGATGAGCGCAGAAATCAAAGGCCGGATGGCCGAAATCGACATGGATGACACGCAGTCGATCATCGGTTTCGGGTCGGCAGCACAGGCTGAATTGCAGGAAATCAGCCAGGCGATGTTGCAAGACGTGCGCAACAAGGATGTCGGCCCCGCCGGTGACAGCCTGCGCAACATCGTCACCACCATTCGCGGCTTTTCCGTTTCCGAACTGGACGTGCGACGCGATCAAAGCTGGTGGGAACGTCTGCTGGGCCGTGCCGCTCCCTTTGCCAAATTCACTGCCAAGTTCGAACAGGTGCAGGAACAGATCGACCGCGTGACGGACGAACTGCTGACGCATGAACATACGCTGCTGAAAGACATCAAGTCGCTTGATATGCTGTATGAAAAGACGCTGCAGTTCTATGACGAGCTGGCGCTTTATATCGCGGCAGGCGAGGCAAAGCTGGCCGAGCTTGACGCCAAGGACATCCCCGCGAAAGAGGCAGCCGTCCAAGCAGCACCCGAGGATGATCAGGTCATGGTCGCTCAGGAACTGCGCGACATGCGCGCCGCGCGGGACGATCTGGAACGCCGCGTGCATGATCTGAAACTGACCCGTCAGGTGACCATGCAGTCGTTGCCCTCCATCCGGCTGGTACAGGAGAACGACAAGTCGCTGGTGACCAAGATCAATTCGACCCTCGTGAACACCGTGCCGCTGTGGGAAACCCAGCTTGCGCAAGCCGTCACGATCCAGCGCAGTGCCGAAGCTGCCGTTGCCGTGCGCGAGGCGAACGATCTGACCAACGAACTTCTGACGTCGAATGCGAAGAACCTGCGTGACAGCAACAAGATCATCCGCACCGAGATGGAGCGCGGCGTTTTCGACATTGAAGCGGTCAAGCAGGCCAACGCCGATCTGATCGGCACGATCGAGGAATCGCTCCAGATCGCGGACGAAGGCAAGGCGCGCCGGGCCTCGGCAGAGAAAGACCTCGAGGAAATGGAGACCAAGCTGCGCGACACGCTTGCCTCGGCGGGCGCTTCGAAACCTGCCCCAACTGCCGCATAAGGCACGGACAGTCGGCATGATGACGCGCATATCACTTGCACATCGGGTCAAGGTGGCGGGCATGGTTCTGGCCACCGTGTCCGCTTGCGGGGCTCCCCCGATTGAACCGACCCTCAAGCCTGTGCCAAGGCCCGTGCCTGCCGACCTGCCCGATCCTGATGTCGCCAAACCCGTCTCGCAGAAAAGTGCTGCATTGCGCGGTTACTTCAATCAGGTGGAACAGGCCCAGCTTGGGCAAGGGTTGATGCGGCGGGATGGCGGCGGCGAAGATACGCCGTTCACTGCCGCCATGCTGGCGCGTAACTTCGAACGGATCGCGTTCTACAATGAATATAACGCGCAATTCACCGGGAAAGGGGAAAAGACCCTGATGCGCCGCTGGGAACGCCCCGTCCGCATGGAGATCGTCTTTGGCGACGGTGTCCCGCCGTCGGAGCGCGAGGAAGACGGCGCGGCGGTGCGCGCCTATGCCGGACGGCTTGCGGGCATCACTGGCCATTCCATAAAGGTGGGTGGCGGCGCGCCCAATTTCATGGTGATCATCGCCAATGAAGACGACCGCGAAGAAGCGCTGATGCAGGCCGCTGCCCGCGTTCCGGGGGTGACCCAAGCTAGTCTTGCCGCCCTGCAGGATCTGCGCCGCGATACCTATTGCATCGTCGCGGCCTATGCGGGCGGGCCCGACCCCAGCACCTATACCGCTGCGGTCGCGGTGATACGGGCCGAGAACCCGTCCCTCATGCGTCTGGCGTGCATCCACGAAGAACTGGCGCAGGGGCTGGGGCTTGCCAATGACAGCCCTGCCGCGCGCCCGTCGATCTTTAATGATGACGATGAATTCGCGCTGCTGACACGACACGACGAAATGTTGCTCAAGATGCTTTATGATCCGCGCCTTCATGCCGGTATAAGCGCCGAAGAAGCTGCCCCCACCATCCGCGAAATTGCAAGCGAACTGACCGGCGGGCCTGTGTGACCGCTGCCACCCGAAAGGACAACACCCATGGGTATTCTTGATTTTCTTTCCGGCCAATTCATCGACGTCATCCACTGGACCGACGACACCCGTGATACCATGGTCTGGCGGTTCGAGCGTGAAGGCCACGAGATCAAATACGGTGCCAAACTGACCGTGCGCGAAGGGCAAGCGGCAGTCTTCGTGCATGAAGGACAGTTGGCGGATGTCTTTACGCCGGGTCTTTATATGCTTGAAACCAACAACATGCCGATCATGACATCGTTGCAGCATTGGGACCACGGGTTCAAAAGCCCCTTCAAGTCCGAGATCTATTTCGTCAACACCACGCGCTTTAGCGATCTGAAATGGGGTACCAAAAACCCGATCATCGTGCGCGATCCCGAATTCGGCCCGGTACGCCTGCGCGCCTACGGCACCTATGCCGTCAAGGTGTCGGATCCGGCCCGTTTCCTGACCGAGATCGTCGGCACCGACGGCGAATTCACCATGGACGAGATCAGCTTTCAGGTGCGCAACATCATCGTGCAGGAATTCTCGCGCTCCATCGCAATGTCAAAGATCCCGATCCTCGACATGGCGGCCAACACGCGCGAACTGGGCAAGCTGGTCAGCACCGAGATTTCCGAAACGATCGCAGAATATGGTCTGAGCATCCCGGAACTTTACGTCGAGAACGTCTCCCTCCCCCCTGCGGTGGAGGAGGTTCTGGACAAGCGGTCCTCCATGGGGGTCATCGGGGATCTGAACCGCTATACCCAGTTTCAGGCAGCAGAAGCGTTGGGCCGCGAAGGCCCGGCCGGTGCCGCCATGCAAACGGGCCTTGGTGCGGGTCTTGGGATGCAGATCGGACAGGCTGCGGCGGCACAGGCAGGACCATGGGGGCCGCGCCCGGCAGCGGACGCGCATACGCCCCCGCCGCCGCCACAACCCGACAAGGTCTGGCATATCGCTGAAAACGGCGAGACCAAGGGCCCGTTTTCCAAGGCATCGCTGGGGCGGATGGCGTCGGATGGGGCCCTCAAGCGCGAAACCTTTGTCTGGACACCGGGACAGGATGGCTGGCTCAAGGCGGATGATGTGGCAGAACTTGCGCAGCTTTTCACCGTGATGCCCCCGCCCCCGCCTCCTGCAGGCTAAGCACCGGCGAAGCGTCAGGGTTTGCGCGTGAAACTTGACAGCGACGGCGTGCGTGGCTCTGGCATGATCAAAGCATCTGTTTTTCGCCGCCCTGCCAGACGCACCACCCTGAAAGCACTCCATTGGGCGATGGTCCCACTGTTTGCGTGGTTCGTGCTGGTCCAGCCTGCCGATGTGGCCCGCATCGGGCCCGCGGCAGTGCAGTTCCATTCGGTGATGGGGCTGGTTTTTGTCAGCACTGCCCTGCTTTGGACAGGGTTGTACCTGCGGCGCGGATTGGTTGGCCGGCCGGGGCCGAAACTGCAAGGCTGGGCGCGCTGGCTGCATCCGGTTTTGCACAAGACACTGATCTGGGGGATCTGCGGCGTCGCGCTGACCGGCCTTTTGATCGGGATCACCTCCAGTGTGCAGCTTTGGGCGGGCGGGATTGTCCCGATTGCCGTGCCGCTGGATCTGCCACAGGCCAATGACTGGGTCGGTCTCCTTCACAGCATCGAATTCTACGGGCTGGCGCTGATCGCTGCGGTCCACGCGGCGTTTCACATCTGGCGGCATCTGGCCTTGCGCGACAACGCCCTGCGCATCATGGCCCCCCGCGCACTGCACCGGTTTTTGTAATCCGGGTCTGGCAGCTTGGGGGTCATCGCGATATGTCAGGGCGACGCCCGCCCGAAGGAACGCCTGATGCCCGACGCTCCCACCTTTGACGCACCGCCGCCCGCCCCGCTCGAGGAACACCGGTTTCCTTGCGACACCTGCGGATCGGACCTGCGCTTTGATCCCGAACGTTATCTGCTCGTCTGCGATCATTGCGGCAACAGCGATGCGATCTCGGGCACGCGCGGCCATCACCCGATTGCAGAGCTTGATTTCCGCGCAGCCCTCAACCGGACCCTGCCCCAGACCGAGATGGAAGAAACCCGTGTCACGACCTGCCCCAACTGTGCGGCACAGGTCGAATTCGACGACGTCAAACACGCGACCGAATGCCCGTTCTGCGCTACACCCGTGGTGGTCGACACTGGCCTCAACCGTCATATCAAGCCGCGCGCGGTGCTGCCCTTTGCGCTGACCGAAACGGTTGCCAAGGACGCGATGAACGACTGGCTGGGCAGCCTGTGGTTCGCGCCGAACGGATTGCAGGACTATGCCCGCAAAGGGCGCCGGATGCAGGGCATCTATGTGCCCTACTGGACCTATGACGCCGACACGCAATCCAGCTATCAGGGCGAACGCGGCACCGTCTATTACGTCACCCGCACGGTCATGCGCGATGGCAAGCCGACGCAGGTGCAGGTCCAGCAGGTGCGCTGGAATGCAGCCTCTGGTCGTGTGGCGCGGTTCTTCGACGATGTGCTGGTGCTGGCCTCCACGTCTTTGCCCAAACGCTTTACCGACGCGCTGCAACCTTGGGATCTGGCAGCACTCGAGCCTTACGCACCGGAATATCTGGCCGGTTTTCGCGCCGAAGCCTATGCCGTCACCCTCGAGGACGGCTATACCGAGGCGCGCCAGATCATGGACGCGATGATCGAACGCGACGTGCGCTTTGACATCGGGGGCGACCGCCAGCGCATCCACGACATCCAGACGCAGGTCAGTGCGGTGACGTTCAAGCATATCCTGCTGCCGGTCTGGCTGGCCGCGTATAAATACCGCGGCACGACCTACCGCTTTGTGGTCAACGGTCGCACCGGCAACGTACAGGGCGAACGCCCGTACTCCGCACTTAAAATTACCTTCGCCGTGATCCTGGGCCTTTTGGCTGCAGGCATCGTCGGCTTTTTCATGGCGCAGCAATAATGACCCAGCACGACACGCAGATCGACACCCTCAACGACATCCTCACGCAGCGCTATTCCTGCCGCGCTTTCCGGCCCGATCCGGTGCCCGATGACATCATCGCCCGCATCGTCAGAACCGCGCGCCATGTGCCAAGCTGGTGCAATGCGCAGCCGTGGCAGGTCACGATCACCAAGGGCAAAGCGACAGACCGCTTTCGTGATGCGCTGACCCGTGCTGCGACCGAAGGCACCCCGCCCACCCCCGATCTGGATTGGCCGAAAGGCTATTCCGGCGTCTATAACGACCGCCGCCGCACCTGCGGCTTCCAGCTTTACGATGCAGTGGGCATCGATAAAGCGGACCGGGCAGGCCGCACGGCGCAAATGCTGCGCAACTACGCGCTGTTCGACGCGCCGCATGTCGCGATTGTCTCGTCTCCAGAAGAACTTGGCCCCTATGGGGCGATGGATTGCGGCGGTTTCGTCAGTGCGTTCACGCTGGCAGCGACCTCGCTTGGGGTCGCCACGATCGCGCAGGCTGCCATTGCCGCCTACGCGCCTCTGGTTCGCACGCAGCTCGACATCCCTGACGACCGCCTGATCCTCTGCGCGATTTCATTCGGATATGCAGACGAGGACGCTGCCATCAACAAGTTCCGTACGGAACGCGCGGACCCGTCCGACATCATCGACTGGAAATCCTGACATGCGCGCCTTGTTGCAACGCGTCACCCAAGCCTGCGTCACGGTGGATGGCGACATCATCGGCCAGATCGACGCGGGCCTCGTGATTTTCATCTGCGCCATGCCGGACGACACCGAGAGCACGGCCAGCGCACTGGCCGCGAAAATCGCCAAGCTGCGCCTGTTCAAGGATGACGCGGGCAAGATGAACCTCAACCTCAAGCAAACCGGCGGTGCCGCTCTGGTCATCAGCCAGTTCACGCTGGCCGCCGATACGGCACGCGGCACAAGACCCGGCTTTTCCTATGCTGCGAAACCGGATCAGGCGAACGCGCTTTACGAACACTTCATCGGTTGCCTGAAAGGCGAAGACCTGCCCGTCCAGACCGGCCGTTTCGGTGCCGACATGTCCGTGGCCCTCACCAATGACGGTCCCGTCACCATCTGGATCGACACAGACAAACCCTGATAGTCTGGCCCTGATAGTCCAAATGGACAAAAATCCTCGGGGGAATTCTGTTTTGCGCCATTGGTCAAGTCCAATGGACGTGGGGCAGACAGCCCCCGGCGCTCACGGCTCGCGGAACGCTTCCTTGGATTTGTACAACGGCTTCAGCAGGTATTGCAGCACAGTCTTTGACCCGGTGTGCAACTCCACGCTTGCCTGCATGCCCGGCCGGATCTGCAACGACGCCTGTCGTGGTGTCAGATGCTCAGTATCGACCTGCAGCGTCACCTTGTAGTGCGGATCCCCGTCAGGGTCGCGCGCGCGCTCATCCTTGAACGTATCGGCCGAAATCAGTTTGAC
>JAGXHB010000156.1 GCA_024636425.1 Roseobacter sp. | reverse complement strand
GGTGCCATCTGGCATGTGCGGCGCAACCCTGAAATGCGCGCTGCGATCTGGGCGCGTGACGTGCTGCGGCTGCCGATCCGGATCGTCTTCACCTCTGCCGCGCAGCGTCGCCATTCGGCCTATCCGCGCTGGCTGATCAGCCGCATGGACGCGGTCATTGCCACGACCGAAAAGGCTGCGGGCTTTGTGCCTCATGTTAGGGCCGTGGTGCCGCACGGCGTCGATACGAGCCTGTTCCACCCGGCAGCAGATCGCGCCGCTGGGTGGCACGCACTTGGATATGGCGGGGCGCGCGGCATTGCCACCATCGGGCGCATCCGGCCCGAGAAAGGCACGGACCACTTTGTTGAAGCGATGATCGCGCTGCTGCCCGCCCAGCCCGATGTCGTGGCCTTGGTGATCGGCCGCGCCGCGCGCGCACATCAGGGGTTTCTCGAGCAGTTGCGCAAGCGTGTCACCGCCGCGGGACTGGCCGACCGAATTCTCTTTCCCGGCGAAATCGCTGCGGCAGACTTGCCGGCGTTCATGCGCGGGCTTTCACTCGTGGTGCAGCTTCCACAGTACGAAGGGTACGGCATGGTCCCGCTGGAAGCGATGGCATCGGCCGTGCCCTTTGTCGGCTATGACGCGGGATATTACCGTGCGTTCACTGCAAAGGGGTCTGCGGGCACGATAATCTCCACACCGCAGCAGGCGGCAGAGGCCGCTGCGGGCATTCTTTCAGGCAATGTGGCGCAGATGGGGGCCAAGGCCCGCAAGATCGCAGAGGCTGAATTCAGCGCCACGGCCGAAGCAGACGGTATCGACAAGGTATACCGCCTGCTTTGGCCGAAAGGTGGGGTTTGACCCCCACCCGACCCGTTACGCCAAGGGCATGCGCTGTTCGGCGATCCCCGCCCACCAGCTACAGCCTGCCGGAATGATGTCGTCGTTGAAGTTGTACATCGGGTGGTGCACCATCGCCGTGTCCCCGTTGCCGACGAGAATATATGCACCGGGCCGTTCCTCGAGCATGAAGGCGAAATCCTCGCCGCCCATGACCAGAGGCGCTTCGTCACATTGGCCCGACACGCTGCGCGCGACGTCGGCGGCAAATTCGGTCTGGTCGTCATGGTTGACCATCACCGGATAGTTGCGCACATATTTGACCCGCGCCACGGCACCGAAAGTGGCGGCGATACCCTCGCAAATCTCGGTCACGCGCTTTTCCGCCAGATCGCGCAGATCGTTGGAAAGCGTGCGCACGGTCCCCAGCAGGTTGACGCGCTGAGGAATGACGTTGAACGCCTTTGAGGAGCTTTCAATTGAGGTGATGGAGACCACGATATTGCCGATAGGGTCCGCATTGCGGCTAACGATGGTCTGCAGCGCCGTGATGATATGCGCGGTCACAACGCCTGTATCAATCGTTTCGTGCGGTTTGGCGGCGTGGCCACCCAGCCCCTCGACTTCGATCTCGAGCAGATCTGTTGCGGCAAAAAACGGACCCGGACGGATGCTGAACTGGCCTGCAGGGATACCGGGCCAGTTGTGCATGCCATAGACTTCCTGAATGCCGAAGCGGTCCATCATCCCGTCCTTGCACATCTCGCGCCCGCCACCGCCGCCTTCTTCGGCGGGCTGGAAGATCACCACGACGGTACCGTCGAAATTGCGCGTCTCGGCCAGATATTGCGCGGCCCCCAGCAGCATCGCGGTATGCCCGTCATGGCCGCAAGCGTGCATTGCGTTCGGGGTCTTGGACGCATATTCAACGCCGGTCTGTTCGTGGATCGGCAGCGCGTCCATATCCGCGCGCAGGCCGATGACCTTGCCCGATCCGGTGACATTGCCTTTGATCACGCCCACGACGCCGGTGCGGCCAATACCCTCGACAACCTCGTCACAGCCGAAGGCGCGCAGCTTTTCGGCGACCGTGGCAGACGTGCGGTGTGTCTCGAACAGGATTTCGGGATGTTCGTGCAGGTCACGGCGCCAGGCGGTGATGTCATCGTGAAGTTCGGCAAATCGGTTTTTGACGGGCATGGGAAGGGTTCCTTGTTACGTAAAGCGTGCGGGGGTTACCCCACGCGCGGCAAGCGTTGTTCAACCATTTCGGCGAACCAACTGCAACCTGCGGGGATCGCATCGTCGTTGAAGTTGTACTGCGGGTGGTGAACGGTCGGCCCGTCGCCATTGCCCAGAATGATATAGGCGCCGGGGCGCTGGTTGAGCATATAGGAGAAATCCTCACCCGCCATGATAGGGGGCACATTGCGATCCACGCCCGGGCTGACCGCTTCGGCGGCATCGGCGGCAAAGACGGTGTTTTCTTCGGCATTGATCGTGACGGGATAGCCCCGCATATAGTTGATCTCGGCGCTGCATTGGTGGGCCGCGGCAGTGTGGGTCACAATCGCTTGCAGCCGGTCCTGCGCCAGATCGCGCACGCCTGCATCCAGTGTGCGTACCGTGCCGCGCAGGCGCACGGTCTGCGGCAGAACGTTGTGGCTGTCGGTGTCGGATCGCAGCGTGCAGACCGACACGACGACCTGCTTGACCGGATCGACATTACGGCTGGCGATGGATTGAAGGGCGACGACCACATGCGCCGCCGCGAGATTGGTATCAATCGCCTCGTGCGGGGCTGCGGCATGGCCGCCCTGCCCGGTCAGCGTGATGTCAAACTCGTCCGCTGCCGCCAGCAACGCACCCGCCCGGATCGAGAACGTGCCGACCGCATCGCCGGGGCTGTTGTGCAGGCCATACACCTCGTCGATCGACCAGCGGTCCATCAGGCCTTCCTCGACCATGACATTGCCGCCACCGCCGCCTTCTTCGGCGGGCTGGAAGATCAGCACGACACGGCCATCGAAATTGCGCGTTTCAGCCAGATATTGCGCGGCCCCGAGCAGGATCGCGGTATGCCCGTCATGCCCGCAAGCATGCATCTTGCCCGCATGGGTCGATGCATAGTCGAGCCCGGTGGCTTCGGTAATCGGCAGCGCATCCATATCGGCCCGCAGCCCGATGGTGCGCCCGGAGGTGTTGGTCCTGCCTTCGATCACCGCGACCAAGCCGGATTGCGCGATGCCCGTGGTGATGTCGGTGATACCGAAGCTGCGCAGCTTTTCCTCGACAAAGGCCGAGGTTTTGGGCAGGTCGAAAAGCAGCTCGGGGATCGTATGCAAATGCCTGCGCCATTCAGTGATATCGGCGTGAAGGTCGGCAATACGGTTCTTGATCGGCATGGAGGTTCCTTTCGGCGGGCCTAGACGTTCGGCCCCAGTTTGATCGGGCTGCCATCACTGAAACGAGACAGCCGAAATCGGGTCAGATCATGGCCCGGCTCGCGCCCCGTGGCCAGTGCCGCCAACACCCGCCCCATGCCCGGCCCGATGCCAAAGCCATGACCCGACATGCCCGTGCCGATGGTCAGCCCCGGCAAGGCCGCGACGCGGTCCACCACGGGCACGATGTCGGGCATCGTGTCGATCATGCCCGCCCAGGCGGCCTTGAGCCTGACGGCAGGCAATTCGGGGAACAGCTCGGCAAAGTTGCGCAACAGCCGGTTGATCTTGGCCATGTTGGGCGCAGGATCAAGGATGCGCATCGCCTCGAACGGGGAAGGCTCATCACCGCTCCACCGTCGTCTGGTGCCCCAGGCATCGGGAAAGCCGCGTGGCGCAAAGGGGCGCAAGACCTGACCGAAAGGGTCGGCGCGCAATTGCGTCAGGTATTTGGGAAAGGCCCGGAAGGCATCAGGCCCCACAAAGAGATCGGGCGCGCCCGGCGGGGCCAGCGTATAGCCGCCATCGGCACGCCGCCGGAAGGCGACCTTGCGCGTGGCAGCCGCCCCTGCATGAATTTCAGGCAGCGGGTCGGTCGCCGCCACATTTTCGCGCACCGAAAGCTGCGGAATGTCGATGCCGTGGTTGCGCAAAAAGAGTGAAGACCACGCGCCGCCCGCAAGAACAACGCCAGCGGCCGTGATGCGTCCGGTTTCCGTCACGACGCCGGCAACCTTGCCCGCCGCGATCTCCAGCGACCGCACAGCACAGTTTTCCACGATCTGCACGCCTTCGCGCGCGGCGATTGCCGCAAGGGCGGGCACCGCGACCCAGGGTTCTGCCCTCATGTCTGACGGTGTGGTCAGGGCACCGATGGCGGGCGGGACCATGCCGGGAAACATCGCCGTGACTTCGGCACGCGACAGCATCCGGCTGTCGACACCATTGGCGCGGGCATGGGGCAACCACGCCTCGTAGCCGGCAAGTTGGCCGGGCTTTTGCGCCAGATAGGTGATCCCGCTTTGACGCAAGCCGATGTCGACATTCGTCTGCCCGGCCAGTTCCTGCCAGAGCCTGCCGGCCTCGACCATGATCGGCAGTTCGTCCGGGTCGCGGCCCTGCTGGCGGATCCACCCCCAGTTGCGGCTCGACTGCTCGCCCGCGATGCGTCCCTTTTCCAGCAGGATGACGCGGTGACCGGCGCGGGCAAGAAAAAGGGCGGTGCAGACACCGATGACACCGCCACCGATCACGACGAAATCGGCAGAAGCATCATGCGGTCCGGGATAGGTGACGGGTGTGGTGGCATTGATGGGAAAGGCGGGCATGATCAGATAGCTTTCCGCGTGAGGGACGCGTGGAGGGGGGCCAGCCCCCGGTGCCGCTGTGCGGCCCCTCCCCCGGGATTTTTGGCCATTTGGAACGGGGAAGAGGCCAGTTTCATTTCAGTCGTTCAACAAGAGCGCCCATGAAGGCATGGCCCGCTTCGAATTGTGCGACCTCGATATATTCATTGGGCTGATGGGCCTGGGCGATGTCGCCGGGTCCGCAGATGACGGCGCTGTAGCCTGCTTCCTGGAACTGGCCCGCTTCGGTGCCGTAGCTGACCTTGTGGCTGGCGTTGTCACCGGTGATCTGGCGCACGAAGGTTTCCGCAAGTCCGTCTTTTTCCGGCTGCAGGGCGGGCACGTCGAAGCGCGGCGTGATTTCGATGTAGGTTTCGGGCACGACTTCCTGCATCTGCTTTTCGACTTCGCGCACCTTTTTCAGATAGGCTGTGCCCCAGGCGTCCTTGTCTTCACCCGGGACCACGCGGAAATCCATCGCAAAGTAGCAATCCTTGGCGGTGATGTTATGCGCTGTGCCGCCGGAGATGACACCCACATGGCAGGTGGTGAAGGGAGGGTTGAACATCGCGGCAAGCTCGGACGGTTTGCGCGCCATGTTTTCCGTGTTCATCTCGTTGGCCCATTCGATCAGCTTGGCCCCGGCCATGATCGCGTTAACGCCGGTGTGCAGCAGCGAGGAATGGACCTCGAAGCCGACGACATGGGTGTTGAAGCCTGACCCGCCCTTGTGACCCGTAACGGCCTGCATGGTCGAAGGTTCGCCCACAATCACCAGATCGCCCTTGGGCAACACGGGCTGCATCGCTTCGATCATCGGGGGGGCACCGGTGCAGCCGACTTCCTCGTCAAAGCTGAAGGCGATCTGCAACGGGCGTTTGACGTCCGCATATTTCGCTTCGACCAACGCCCAAAGCGCCATGGCATCGAAGCCTTTCATGTCGCAGGTGCCGCGCCCGTAGTAACGGCCGTCGCGTTCAACCACGCTGAAAGGATCGCTGTCCCATGGCTGACCATCGACGGGCACCACATCGGTATGACCCGACAAGACCACAGCGCCTTCCTTCCAAGGGCCGACATGGGCAAAAAGCGCGTGTTTGGGCTGGTTCGGATCGATGTAGCGGTGGCTTTCGATGCCGTGAGAGGCGAGATAGTCGGCCACCCAGTCAATCAGCGGAATATTCGTATCTCGCGACACGGTGGGGAAGCTGATCAGCTTTTCCATAAGTTGATAGGGTGTAAGGCGCGTGGTCATGGGGGTAATCCTTCAGTAGCCGCTATCTGTGAGAAGCACCTGATGACCGGGTGAGACTTCTTTGTAAACAGAGGGTTCGGCTTTGTAGCTGACCGGATGGATGGGCGACGGAATGGGCTTGAAATTCAGCTCGCTTTCCTTCTTGCGCCGGCGCGGATCGGCGACCGGAACCGCCTTCATCAAGGCCTGCGTATACGGGTGCTGCGGATTTTCGAACACGGCGGAGCGCGGGCCCATTTCGACGATGCGGCCCAGATACATCACACCGACATGGTGGCTGACGCGTTCGACAACTGCCATGTCGTGACTGATGAAAAGGAAGGACAGGCCCATCTCGAGCTGGAGTTCCAGCATCAGGTTCACCACTTGCGCCTGCACCGACACATCAAGTGCCGAGACGGCTTCGTCCGCGATGATCAGCTTGGGGTTCAGTGCCAAGGCGCGCGCAATCGCCACCCGCTGGCGCTGGCCGCCTGACAGCTCGTGAGGAAAGCGGCGCATGAAGCTGCGCGGCAGTTCGACCCGGTCAAACAGCATTTCGATCCGTTTTGTCAGCGCGGCCCCTTTGAGGGTGCCGAAATTGTGGATCGGCTCTGCGACCTGATCCGAAAGCTGCATCTGCGGGTTGAGCGAAGCAAACGGATCCTGAAAGATCATCTGCATGTCAAGCCGCGCCTCGCGCAGATCATGCGGGTTGAGGCCCATGATATCCTTGCCACCCAGATCAATCGTGCCGGACTGCGGCTCCACCAGACGCAGGATCGATCGCCCTGCTGTGGATTTGCCGCACCCCGATTCCCCCACAAGGCTCAGCGTCTGGCCCTTGTTGATGGTGAACGACAGATCCTCGACCGCGTGGACATTGGCGACCGTGCGGCGAAAGAAGCCCCCGGCAACCGGAAAACGCGTTGTCAGATTCTTGACCGTCAGCAAGGTTTCCTCGGTGCCCTTGATCGGCACGATGTCCTTGTCCTTGGTTCCCAGCAATTTCATCGGTTCGGGGTAAGGCTTGCCCGTCATCTCGCCCAGCTTGGGGACGGCGGCCAGCAGCGCCTTGGTATAGGGGTGCTGCGGGTTCTCAAAGATTTCCTCGACCGTGCCTTCTTCTACTTTATTGCCACGGAACATGACGACGACGCGGTCGGCCATCTGGGCCACGACGGCCATGTCATGGGTAATAAACATGACGGCAGTGCCGGTTTCGCGTTTCAGCCGGTCAATCAACGCAAGGATTTCCGCCTGAATGGTCACGTCCAGCGCCGTTGTCGGCTCGTCCGCGATCAGAAGGCGCGGCGAACAGGCAAGCGCCATGGCGATCACGACGCGCTGACGCATACCGCC
This sequence comes from Roseobacter sp., assembly GCA_024636425.1. Lineage (GTDB taxonomy): Bacteria > Pseudomonadota > Alphaproteobacteria > Rhodobacterales > Rhodobacteraceae > Sulfitobacter. The sequence continues at coordinate 4,559 of JAGXHB010000156.1, read as the reverse complement.
CGACAATTCGTGCGGGTATTGCTTGAGCCGTGCATCGGGTTGCGGGATGCGCACCTGCGTCAGAAGTTCCAGCGCGCGGGCCTCGGCTTCGGCCTTGGACAGCCCCTTGTGCAGGCGCAACCCTTCGGTCAGCTGGCGGCCCACCGTGAACACAGGGTTCAGCGCCGTCATCGGTTCCTGAAAGATCATACCGATTTCATTGCCGCGAATTTCGCGCATCAGATCCTGATCTGTTTGCGCCAAATCGACGGCTGCATGGTTCTGGCGCTCAAATAATAGGCGCCCGCCCGCAATTTTTCCGCCGCCGAATTCCACAAGCCGCATCAGCGACAGCGACGAGACCGATTTTCCCGAACCGGATTCGCCCACCACACAGACGGTTTCGCCTGATCTGATGTCAAAGCTGACGTTCTCAACCCCTACGACGGGCCCGTCCTGGGTCTGGAATTCGACCCTAAGCTCTTGAATTTGCGCGATTGGTGTGCGCGTTGCGTCGTCAAGCATATCTGGGCCTCACCGCTTCAGGGATCTTTGATCAACAGACGCTAAAGGTAATTGTGACCCAGTGTCAAACCCGCCGCGACGAGACTGTTAGCGCAACAAACTCGACGCTTGCATTTTATCTGAAAACTGTTTCGATACCTGAATGCGGCCTCTGGGGGGCCACGGGCTGAGCCTGATGTGATGATAAAGTGATCATATATCTCTCGTGCTCTTGACCTTCCGGGTTCGATCATAAGAAGGTCCGGGTCATGCCTGTAAAAGGTATCCGGCCATAAACGCGGCACCACCGAAAAAATCACCGGTGTCCAACAAGGAGTAAGACATGACGATTAAATCCCTTCTCATGGGAGCTGTTGCCACGATGGCGCTGGCCCCCGCCGCTTTTGCGGCCGCCCATGAGGGCGAGCGCGGACGCGACGGCGAGGTCAAGATCATCTATTGGCAAGCGCCCTCGATCATGACGCCCTATCTGTCGGGTGGCACCAAGGATCTTGAGGCTGCAAGTCTCGTGATCGAACCTCTGGGCCGCTATGACCAAACCGGCGCACTGGTGCCCTATCTTGCGACCGAAATCCCCACAGTTGAAAACGGTGGTGTTTCCGAAGACCTGAAATCCATCACCTGGAAGCTGAAAGAGGGCCTGCTGTGGTCCGACGGCACGCCGGTGACATCCGCTGACGTGAAATTCACCGCGGATTATTGCATGCATCCCGAAGGCGGCTGTGCGCAGGGGGCCAAGTTTGACGGCGTCGAAAGCATCGACATCATTGACGATCTGACGCTGACCGTGAACTTCAGCGAAGCCAAGCCGAACCCTTACGGTCCGTTCATGGGCGCGCAATCACCGATCATCCAGGCGGCACAGTTTGCTGATTGTCTGGGGGCCAAGGCACCTGAATGTACCGAAGCAAACTTCAACCCCATCGGGACCGGCCCGTTCATGGTTACGGATTTCCGTCCCAATGACGTGATCCAGATGGAAGCGAACCCGAATTACCGTGATCCCAACAAGCCCGCGTTTGCCACGCTGACCTTCAAGGGCGGCGGCGATGCGGCGGCTGCGGGCCGTGCTGTCATGGAAACCGGCGAATACGACTATGCCTGGAACATGCAGCTTTCGCCTGACGTGCTGGCCAAGATGGCTGAAGGCGGTCAGGGCATGCCCATTTCGGCGTTCGGCACATTGGTCGAGCGGATCGAGATGAACATGACAGACCCGTCGCCCGATCTGCCCGAAGGCGAGCGTTCGACTGTCGCGCATCCCCACCCTTTCCTGTCAGATTTCAACGTCCGTAAGGCGCTTTCCATGGCGATCGACCGCGAATTGCTGGTTGAAGTCGGCTATGGTCAGGCGGGTCGTGCGACCTGTAATTTGGTGCCCGCGCCCGAGCTTTATGCATCCGACAACACGGAATGTCTGACGCAGGATCTGGAAGGGGCCATGGCGCTTCTGGAAGAATCCGGCTGGACCGACAGCGACGGTGACGGCGTTCGCGACAAGGATGGCGAAAAGCTGTCCATGCTGTTCCAGACATCGACCAATGCCGTGCGTCAGGACTTTCAGGCTCTGATCAAGGATTGGTGGAACCAGATCGGCGTCGAAGTCGAACTGCGCAATGTGGATTCGTCCGTCTTCTTCGGTGGTGATCCCGGTTCGCCAGACACCTTCCAGAAGTTCTATGCCGACACGGAAATGTACGCCAACAACTTTGATGGCACAGACCCGCAGGCATACCTGTCCCAGTACCGTTGCGGCAACGAACCCAAGCCGTCGAGCCAGTGGCAGGGCGAAAACATCAACCGCTTCTGCAATGAAGAGTATGATGCCCTGCTGGACGAACTGTCGCGGACAGGCGAGTTGGAAAAGCGCGGCGAGATTGCCAAGCAACTGAACAACATCATCACCCGTGACACGATGACCATCGTGCCGCTGGTCGACCGTGGCCGTGTTTCGGCTGCGTCGAACACCTTGGGCGGTGTGGTCCTGAACACATGGGATTCCGAGCTCTGGAATGCCGCCGACTGGTATCGCATCAAGGAATAATTCCGCAACATCGGGCAGGAGCGTATATTTAGCGCTCCTGCCCCTCTTGCAGAACTGATGCATTTGCGCGAAACCGCGCATCCTGAATCCTAGACGCCTCCCCCCTCCTCAAGACTGACCTGCAAAGGTGCCGCGTATGCTGACATTCACCATCCGTCGACTGATACTGTCTGTTCCGACGCTTTTGTTCATCAGTTTGATTATCTTCCTGCTGCTTCAGCTTGCCCCCGGCGACCCGATGGCGCAGGTGCCCCTGACCGTGCCCCCCGAAGTGAAACAGAAGATGCGCGAGGCGCTTGGCCTCGGGCAGCCGATCTATGTTCAGTATTACAAGTGGCTGATCCAGTTCTTCTGGATTGAACCACAGGTGTTCATTGACTGGGCGACGCGCGACAGCTTTTTCCTGGGCTGGCTGCCGAACACCGACTTCGCTACCTTCGTTGATCCTGACACCGGCACCATCCGGCCCGTGCAGCGCATCATCAGCTGGCAGACCCGCAGCCCGGTGATGGACATCGTTGTACAGCGGATGCCGCAGACACTGTGGGTGGTGGGCCTGAGCTATATCGTCGGGATCCTGATTGCCCTGCCGATCGGGATCTATTCGGCCTACCGCCACTATTCGGTTTTCGATCAGGCCGGTACTTTTGTCACCATGGTCGGGTTCTCGATCCCTCCCTTTTTCACCGGGCCGCTGCTGATCGTGATCTTCTCGGTCTCGCTGGGCTGGTTGCCGTCGATCTACGACACCACCCATGTCGTGACCGACTGGGAAAGCTTCAAGGTGCAGTTCATGCAGATGATCATGCCCGTGATGGTGCTGGCGTTGCAGACCACCGCACAGATCAGCCGCTACATGCGCGGCGCGATGCTCGACAACCTCAATCAGGATTACGTGCGCACCGCCCGCGCCAAGGGCCTCAAGGAAAGCACGGTCGTGCTGGTCCATGTGCTGCGCAACTCCATGATCCCTGTGGTAACCGTCATCGCCCTTGGCATGCCTGCGATCTTTGGTGGTGCGATCATCACCGAAAACGTCTTCAAGGTGAACGGCATCGGGCAGTTGCTGCTGACGGCGCTTTTTGCCAACGATCTGCCCATGGTGATGACCCTGACCTTCATCTTCGCCATCCTGATCGTTTTCTTCAACCTGATTGCCGATGTTCTATACGGCCTGCTTGACCCGAGGATCCGCTATGACTGAGCAAGCCACCCCCGCAAGCCCTGTAGAGGCCGACCTCGAGCTGTATGGAGCCCTTGTCGACAAAGAGCCCTCAAAGCCGCCGCGCAGCCAGTGGATCGACGTCTGGAACCAGTTCCGCAAACACAAGGGTGCCCTGTTGGGCGGCGCATTCCTGCTGTTCATCACCCTGGCGGTGATCCTCGGACCTTATTTGTGGGGTCTGGATGCCAAGAAGCTGGATATCCGCAACAAGGACTGGCGACCGATCTATATGCTGCTTTTTGACAGCGAAGCGCGCGCCGGTTGGGCGCACCCCTTCGGCACCGACCAGTTGGGACGGGACATCATGGCGCAGATGATTTCGGGGGGGCGCGTCTCCATGGCCGTGGGCTGGCTGGCAATGGCCCTGGCCCTGCTGATCGGCAGTGCGATCGGCGTCATCTCGGGCTATTTCAAGAAGCTGGACTTCTGGCTGATGCGCTTTACCGATCTGATCCTGTCGCTGCCGATCCTGCCGCTGACCCTGCTGGCCGTGACGCTGTTCCGCCAGCCGCTGAACGCCAACTTCGGTCCTGAAGGCGGCATGTTCATTCTGATCGTCGGCATCATCGGGCTGACCTCGTGGATGCAGACCGCACGGATCGTGCGCGGTGACATCCTGGCGCTGAAGGAACGCGAGTTCATTCTGGCGGCACGCTCCATCGGAACGCGGTCGGGCAAGATCATCCGGCGGCACCTCTTGCCCAACGTGATCTCGCCCATCATGGTCTCCGCGACACTGGGGCTGGCCACAGCGATCATCACCGAAAGCGCGCTGAGCTTTCTGGG
>JAGXHB010000155.1 GCA_024636425.1 Roseobacter sp. | reverse complement strand
CCGCGGGCTGACAGGCTTGACCGTCTCTATCGTCCGGCCCCCCTTGATACACCTGTTCTGGTGGCGCGTGACGCGCCGATTGCGTCGATTGATCCGCGGACCAACGGCAGCTTTGCGTCAACCGGGCCAAGCTCCCGGATCGCGGATGCTTCGCAGCCGATGCAGGAAACGGTTGTTGCTGACACGATGGTCGCTGATGGTGCAATTGCCGTGCCGCAGGTTGTCGAAGGGGCAGTGCCCGCGTTGCGGATGGTTGCAGCCTATCCTTCATGGGTGCGTGTGCGCGCTGCGGACGGCAAGGTCATCTTTGAAGGCATCATGAACAAGGGCGACACATGGGATGTGCCTGCCACGGAAGAGCCGCCAACCCTTCGGACAGGCGAATCCGGTGCGCTTTATTTCGCGATGGACGGTCAGTATTATGGTCCTGTGGGCAGCCGGGGTGCCGTGACGTCCAATCTGCCATTGCAGCGTCAGGCACTGGCCGAACTTTACCAGCCCGCGCTGCTTGAGGAAAACTCGGACCTTGCGACCATGGTGGCGGAGCTTCAGCAGACCACGACGGTTCCCGGCGAATAACCTCGGTTACCATTGCAAGGACGCACCTGTCTGAATAGGTATGGTCTAACATGATCCATTGCCAAAGGTGCTTTCCATGTCGCTGAACCACATCCGCCCCTGGCGCAACATTTACCGCCGCAAATCCCGCCAGATCATGGTGGGCAATGTGCCGGTCGGGGGCGATGCGCCGATCACCGTGCAGACCATGACCAACACCTTGACCACCGACATCAAGGGGACGATTGCACAGGTTCAGGCGGCAGCGGATGCGGGGGCTGACATCGTTCGCATTTCCGTACCGGACGAGGCATCGTCAAAAGCACTGAAAGAGATTGTGCGCAACGTGTCGGTGCCCATCGTCGCGGACATCCATTTCCATTACAAACGCGGGATCGAAGCCGCCGAGGCTGGCGCTGCCTGTCTGCGGATCAACCCCGGCAACATCGGAGATGAAAAGCGCGTCAAGGAAGTCATCAAGGCCGCGCGGGATCACAACTGTTCAATCCGGATCGGTGTGAATGCCGGATCGCTGGAAAAGCATCTCCTCGAGAAATATGGGGAACCATGCCCAGATGCGATGGTCGAAAGCGGACTTCACCACATCAAGATCCTGCAGGACAACGATTTTCACGAATTCAAGATCAGCTGCAAGGCATCCGACGTGTTCATGGCAGCGGCGGCCTATCAGCAACTGGCCGACGCCACGGACGCGCCCATCCACCTTGGCATCACCGAGGCGGGCGGGTTGACGTCTGGGACGATCAAATCGGCCATCGGCTTGGGCAACCTGCTGTGGATGGGGATTGGCGACACGATTCGCGTTTCGCTCTCTGCCGATCCGGTCGAAGAGGTCAAGGTCGGGTATGAAATCCTCAAGTCTCTGGGCCTGCGTCACCGTGGCGTGAACATCATCAGTTGCCCGAGCTGTGCGCGTCAGGGCTTTGACGTGATCAAGACGGTCGAGGCTTTGGAAAAACGGCTGGAGCATATCAAGACCCCGATGAGCCTGTCGATCATCGGCTGCGTCGTCAATGGTCCCGGCGAGGCGCTGATGACCGACGTGGGCTTTACCGGCGGCGGCAACGGGTCAGGCATGGTCTACCTTGCGGGCGCGCAAAGCCACAAGCTGGGCAACGAGGGCATGATCGAACATATTGTCGAACAGGTCGAAAAGCGCGCAGCCGCAATCGAGGCGGAAGAGGTCAAGGCGGCGGAATGATCTTGAGCCCGCCAAAGGGGCGATTAGGCATCGACAGCGAAAACCGCATTTCATATCTATAGATATGGCCGACACCCCCGATCAGACCCCGACATATGCCGAGTTTTTCTGCGGTGGCGGCATGGTGCGCGCCGCCTTGCAGGACCGGTGGAACTGCGTGCTGGCCAATGACATCGACCCGATGAAATGCAAGGTCTATGCGCAGAACTGGGGCCGCGAGGCGCTGCACGAAGGGGATATCGCAGCCCTTCCGGATGACATGCTGCGCCGCCGGATCGACCTTTATTGGGCTTCAAGCCCGTGTCAGGATTTCAGTCTGGCGGGGAAGGGGCGCGGGTTGTCGGGTGCACGCAGTGGCGTGTTTGCCGCCTGGGCCGACAAGATCGCAACCGCGATCGAGGCAGGGTTCGCGCCGCGCGTCATCGCATTCGAGAATGTCGTCGGGCTGGTGTCGCGCAATGCGGGCGCTGATCTCAATACCGTTCTCGCGACCTTTGTGCGGCTTGGCTACAAGGTTGGCGCGCTCGAGATTGATGCGCGGCGGTTCCTGCCGCAGAGCCGCCCGCGTCTGTTCGTGGTCTGCGTGCGCAGCGACGTCGACATTAGCGGCTTGACCAGCCCCAAACCCGACCATCTGTTTCACGGCAAGAAGCTGCAAAAATTCATCACGGTGGCCAGCCGTCCTGTACGGTCGAACTGGGTTTGGTGGAAACTGGACGATCTGGCCGGTGCAGGCCCCACGCTCGACGCGGTGCTGGAAAAGCGCTCAACGATGCCATGGTTCAACGCGGCAGACACCGACCGCCTGCTGACACTGATGTCGCCGCCCAGCCTCGAGCGGTTGCGCGTTGCCCGTCAGGCCGGTCGCACGGTCGTCGGCACGATCTACAAGCGGGGCAGGCCCGACGGGGACGGCAACGTTCGCCAGCGCGCCGAATTGCGCACCGACGGGTTGGCCGGGTGCCTGCGCACGCCTGCGGGTGGGTCTTCGCGGCAGATCGTTATGTTTATCAAGGGCAACCGCACCCGCGCGCGGCTTGTGTCCTCGCGCGAGGTAGCACGGCTGATGGGGCTGGATGACAGCTTCAAGATGCCCGACACCTATAACAACGCCTACCGCGTGGCGGGGGACGGCGTGGCCGTGCCCGTGGTGCGCTATCTTGATGACGTACTTTTCCGTCCGATCCTGCAACGGCGCAGCCTTGAAGCGGTGGCATGACCACGGCGCAGTCCTTTCGCGGGCGGGCCTTGTCTGCGCTGACCAACCAGATCGGCGTCTATGCGCTGTGCGATCTGGATGGACAGCCGATATATGTCGGGCAATCGGTTGACGGCATACGGACACGGGTGCGGCGACATCTGACTTCGGCGCGGTCGGATGTGATTGCCAACCGGCAGATCGACGTTTGGGAAATCGCCTTTGTCTGGGCGTGGCCGGTCGCGACCACAGCCGAGGTCGAACCGTTGGAGCGGTCTATCTTTGCCCATTTCGATGCCGAACTGCCGCTGATGAACGGCAAGGCGATGGTCACGCACCAGAGTGATCTGACATGGCCAGAAAAGCAGGTTGTTCAGGTGATCGAGGAAGAGGAGCGTCAGTCGCGCCTGACCCCGTCCACCAGACTGCCACGCCAGATCAAGCAATATGATCTGCTGGTCGATTATATCCTGACAGTCAAAGAGGCACCCCATCTCAAGCGGTCGCTCGACGCGCATTTTGAACGCATGGTGCGCTATCACCAGCGCTTTCTATAGGTCAGCGGCGCAGATATTTTTCCAGAACGACGGCGGGCATGTGACCGCGCAGGACCATGTCCGGCATGACATAGAACGGCGCATCCGGGATGCCGAACCGCGCAGCCAGCGCGGCACCCTCGGGGCGGGACATATCGTGCAGGGCAAACGTCGTGCCGGTGCGCTCGGTCACGGTCTGCAGTTCGTTTTGCGCCGTCACACACGGCGCGCACCCACGGGCGGTAAACAGCGCGATGTCGGCCCCGCCAAGCACCTGCGACGAAAGCTCTTTGATCAAATCAAGGTCGTCTGCCGCCGCCTGCCGGTTGGCGGCGGCCCCGTAGTCAGGCGCAGCAAGTGCTTCAGCAATCACTTCGGGAAAGGCAAAGAGGGCCGCGCGCATTTCAGCGTTGAATGCCGCTCGTTCCGGTGGGGTCATCGCGCCCAAATCGGTTTGCGCGCTTGCCGGCAGGGCAAGCGCGCAAAGCAGTAAGGTCAGGCGCATTCTAACCGCGCTTTTCGTCCACGATGGCCTTCATCTGGTCATAGGGCAGGTAGCCGCGCAGCAGTTCGTCCTCCATCACAAAGGTGGGCGTGCCGGAAATCGCAAGGGTCTGCGCCAGCGCGCGGGTCTGCTCGATCTCTGCGGTGACTTCCGCGCTGTCCATCTTCTCGACGATGGCGTCGCCATCCAGATCAAAGCTCTCGGCCAGCCGCTTGAGGGTCGTGGGGGTGATGTCGCTGTTAAAGCTCATCAGCGCATCGTGGACGGATTTATAGCCCTCGTCACCCGCAACGATCTTGGTCGCGATTGCAAACCGCGAGGCGACAACGGACTGTTCGCCCAAGATCGGCAACTCCTTGACAACAAAGCGGATGTTGCCATCACCGTTCACCAGTTTTTCGACTTCGGTAAATGCCTTTTTGCAGTAGCCGCAGCGGTAATCCATAAACTCGACGATGGTGATGTCGCCGTCCGGATTGCCGCCAACATAGGAATAACCATCGTTGAAAATAGCCTCGCTGTTGTCGCTGACCAGGGAGAAATCGGCCTGCGCCTGCGCTTCGGCCTCGCGTTGCTGCAATTGGCCGACGGCTTCCATGATGACTTCGGGGTTTTCCATCAGAAAGGCGCGGACCTCGGCCCGGAATTGTGCGCGCTCGGCGTCCGTCAGTTCCGTCAGATCCATCGCCAGCGCAGGGCTGCCAAGGGTCATCGCCAGAAAGGCGGGGGCGATCAGTTTCTTCATCTGGGTCACTCACTTTCAAAGCTTGAGGTGCAGGCACCTGTCACGTGCGGTGGTGCGCGATTTTTGGTCAGCGCACAAGGGTTGACGGCACCGCAAGGGTGCGGTGAAAAGACATGCCCAACAGTAGGATCAAGCGTATGCGCATTTCAACCCGCTCTCAGGTCGATCCCTTTATCGTGATGGACGTCATGCAGGCCGCAGCGGCGGCCGAGGCGGAGGGACGGCACATCATCCATATGGAAGTGGGTCAACCCGGCACAGGCGCGCCGCGCGGTGCCGCGCGCGCGCTCGGTTCCGCGATGGAGGAAGGGACACTTGGCTACACCGTCGCGTTGGGTCTGCCCGCGCTGCGCCAGCGCATCGCGCGGATGTATGGCGAATGGTACAACGTCGATCTTGATCCGGCCCGCGTGGTCATCACATCGGGATCGTCGGGCGGGTTCATCCTCGCCTTCACGGCGCTTTTCGACACGGGCGACAAGGTTGGTATCGGCGCGCCCGGCTATCCCAGCTATCGCCAGATCCTGCGTGCGCTGGATCTGGCACCGGTTGATCTGCCGACGTCGCCTGACAACCGCTACCAGCCCGTTGCCGCCGATTTCGCGGGGCTTGATCTGGCCGGACTACTGGTCGCATCGCCTGCAAATCCAACCGGCACAATGCTGGATCACGCTGCCATGAAGGCGCTGATCGACGCGACCCAAGCGCATGGCGCATCCTTTATCTCCGACGAAATCTACCACGGGATCGAATACGAGAAAAAGGCCGTCACGGCGCTGGAGATCACCGATGATGCCTATGTGATCAACTCGTTCTCCAAGTATTTCTCGATGACGGGCTGGCGCGTCGGCTGGATGGTCGTGCCGCAGGACCACGTGCGCGTGGTGGAGCGTATTGCGCAGAACATGTTCATCTGTGCGCCCCATGCCAGTCAGATCGCAGCCCTCGCCGCGATGGACTGTGACGACGAATTGCAAGCAAACATGGACGTTTACCGCGCCAACCGCGCATTGATGATCGAAGGCTTGCGGGACGCGGGCTTTACCCGTTTCGCGCCGCCGGATGGTGCTTTCTACGTCTATGCTGATGTCTCCGACATCACCGATGACAGCCGCCAGCTTGCGCGG
>JAGXHB010000154.1 GCA_024636425.1 Roseobacter sp. | reverse complement strand
GACAGTTCGATGACCGCTTTTGAAAGAGTCTTGGCGCGTATGTCGATGATCACGCGGCCGTTTTTGGCAACCGAGCCGAGGAAAAAGTCGCGATAGGTTTGCCAAGGAAAATGATAGCCGCAAGACAGAAAGCTGAACGCGAAATCAAGCCCCTTTAGCTTGTCGACCGGATCCTTGTCCGGGTTCAGCGTCTTGATTTTTTGCGCCGAGATGCCGTTATCCGTCAGCAGCTTTTTGGCGCTGGCCAGACTGGAATACGCAGCACCTTCGGATTCATAGCCGAAATGCCGGTTTTCATTGGTTTCAAGGTCGATCAGGTTCAGCTTGCAGTCATAATCGTGCGCCAGAAACAGATCGAACAGCGCATAGCCGCAGCCGATATCTGCGATTGACTTGGGGGGCTTGGTGTCAAAAACCGGGCGGAGCTGCTGGTATTCGAGATAAATGAACGCCGCCGCGCGACGCACCAGCAGATCCATCCCCAGCCTGTCGATAAGATCGACCACCGGGGCTGTGTCACCCGTCATCCAAGCACGGATATATCTGTTGTGGCGTTCTTGATCCATGATAATTTCCGAACGCTGCAAGATTAGGTTGATGACGTCTCCCTGATCAAGCGCCTTGGTGTTCAGGTCGGCAATCGCTGGTTTATCCATGGCATTGATGGCAGCCTCAAAAGTTATCATGTCATTCTCGCGTGCAAATAAAGGAAGTGACCCAAAGGGTGGTGACCGTCAATTTGACCAGCCTGTGAGGCGCGCAGACCAAGCGCAAGCCTTAATGCTTTGGCTCCCGTATTATCTTTTGACGTGCTGCTGTCATGCCAAGAGTCACATGTGGCGGTCAGACGGTGATGAAGGTAACCCCGTCGATCTTCGCCACCTGTTCAAGATCGGCAGCATAGAGCGCATCCATTCTGATTTGCTTGTCTTCGGACCAGGCGGGAATCGCGACATTGGCCTCAAGCTTTTCGGGCGGCGTAAACTTTTCTATGAAGATCGAGATGACCCGCGCGCGCAGGTCGTCGGTCAGATCGGGATGCTCGCGCAGGTATTCCGTGAGCCGTTTGCCGCCCTCGTCATTCATCAAGGACCTGGCCAGGTGGGTCTGCCCGTCGAGAGTCAGTTCGTGCTCGGGTGCCCCGAAGGATGATAGAACCTTTCCCCATATAAGCGGCGATTCTTCTGCACACCAAACGGTGATGGGCGCGTCAGGCAAATGGGCGCGCAGGTCGTGCACCACATCGGTCCATCTGAGCGTGAAGGGATTTGGCAGTGCTGCATCATAGGCCGGATAGTCTCCACTGGTAAGCGCAGCGGAGAGCAGCATCGCGGGATTGCGCAGGCAGAGCATGAATTGGACAGGCGCAGGTGAAAGCACCGCGCGCAGCCGTGCGGCACGCACGCCCAACCCGTCGAACCATTTTCCATCCGCGTAAAAATGCGTTTCGGGCTGCATGGGTTCCGTCATGTTCAGGACGAAATGCAGATCCTGATCGGGATCGGTCTGGTCAAGGTGAAACATCTTTTGCAGATCCTGCGGCCCCGCCTGCGTGCCGTCTGCTTGTGCTGCAAGGCGGCTCAGGTGCGACCTGTAAAATCGCGGGCGGTGCACATAGATATTTTCTTGCGTGATCCAAGGTTCCTTGACGAGCGACCAGATCAGTTCCTGACCTTCATCAAAAGAGGTACCCAGCTGGATGGTGTACTGAATTTTTCGGGTCAAAGCATCATACCTCGTGTCTTGTCTGTCTTGCAGGTCATGCATTGCGGTCAACGCGATCTCGGCATCATGGCGAAGAAGTGCAAGTCTTAAAGCAATCACTCATTTCCGGACACCTAACAGAGTTTTACTATCGTAATGAGGGCAAAATTATGGGTTTGTTGCGACGGTTCCACCAGATGGCCTGCGTCATTGAAGGTCCAGATGTCGGTCGAAAAAGGCGATGATCTCGTCAAAATACACGGTGCCGGTGTCGGATTTGGTCCCAAGAATGTACTTACCGATGCCGATATGGGGTGCATCAGTGGGGATGGTTACTTGCACATTTGCGCCCTGTTTCGCTGCCGCCCGGGCCGCAGCCTCGGACACAACGCTTGGGATGATACGATCGCGTTTACCGTGGATCACCCACAGCGGCGGGCCATCTGCGCGGATACGCCAGTCATGCACCACGGGGGCGGCAAGCGATACCATCGCATCCGGCGCGTTGAACTTGGACTTCCAGACCCCCGGCGGATAGCACAGCGTATTGCCCGTCAGCCCGCCTGCCGACACCCCCAGCATGCCAACCTTCGGTGCGGCGACATTCCAGTCGCGCAGCTCCGACCGGCAAAAACCAAGTGCGTCCGAAAGATCCTGACAGGCGGTATACAGCCGCAAATCGAACAGCTTGCGTGCCATGCCCCAACCCTGACGTTCAATTCGGTTGGCCACGCGTTTGGCTTGAAGCGCCTCATCCGGGGTTATGTCATCCCGTCCGGTCTTCAGACGGTAATCGGGGATCGCGACGGCGAAACCTGCGTCGCGAAGGCGGGTCACAAGGGGCTGGTGCACCTTGTTGTCTCGATTGCCCTTGGTAAATCCGCCACCATAGCCGAACAGGATCAGCGCGCGGGCCGTGCCGTCGGTCGGCGCGTGCAGGTCCAGCATCAAAGGACCGCTGGCGCGCTCGGCGTATTCAAAGGTCTTGAGCTTGCTCATGCGCTCGTCCATTTCATGCTGGTTGCGGTCTTCTCTGCCCGGCCCCGTATCGCCGGTTATCCGGGTTCGCAGATGGATTTATGCGACTGGCCAATCGCCTCGAAGACTGCGTTCTGGGCCTGGCGCAGTCGGATCACCTGTTCGGCCGCCGGGATCCCTTCGGAGGCAAGATCACCATCAAATTCGGCAAGGTCAAACAACGCGGGCAGGTCGGGGCGATAGGTGGCACGGACATATTCGTTGTCTTCGATATACTTGTCCACGATCTCCTTGCGTTCCAGCGGAGAGTAGCTGTCGCCAGAATGAAACGCGCCTTCGGAATTATTGCGGATGATCACGCGGATCAGCTCTGCGATGTTGATGTCGGTGGTGTTCGAGATGATCCCCAGCATTTCCGACACTTCACGCGACAGGGTGATATTGGAAAACTTTTCGGGCAGATCCTCGCGCGTGACATTGGTCATGCCAAGATGCGCCGCCATATCGAGGATCACATCGCCCTCGCGGAAATTCTTGCGTTCATAGGGTTGGACGAGCACGTTTCCGGTGCCGAACTCCTGCGCCCAGGAATCCAGAACCTTGCTGTACATCAGCGCGCGTTCGCGCTTCTGTGCGTATTGCTGTGCGGTCCCCTTGAAACGTCCAGTCTTGACCACCTGCTTGTACATCGCCTCAAGAAATTTGTCCTGCCGCCGGATATAGGCAATCACCTTTGTATCCTTGCGCAGTTCATCGGGGAAATACTGGGCCATGGCATCGGCCATCTGCGGGGTGAACAGCATTTCAGCCGAGACGACATGCGTCTTGTCGGGAGTGTTCTCCACCTCTGCCACAAGGCGTTTCATCAGCACCGGGAACTGTGCGCCATTCCGCTTGAACGCCAGCTTGTTATGCGCTGCAGGGCCGCGACCGGCCTTCACATAGCTCAGGCCTGCTTCTTCCATCTTGGCGCTTTGCTGTGTCAGGAATGTCTGGATCGAGGTGGAGCCCGTCTTTTGCGAGCCGATATGGATGATCAGTTTGGGCATAGGCGCTTTGCAATGCTCCTTTGTGTTGGTGAATGGAACGGAGCGCCGCGATCTGCGGCGGCATCTTTGTGTATTTTGCGAGGGGCCATTATCCGCGCAGCTCCCCCGAAGAGGTGATGGCCGACCTGACGACATCGACAGACGTACCGACAAAGCGCACACGCTCTGTCCCGGCGGTCACGATGGTATCGCCATTGGCGTCGCCGTGCAGATCGACGGGGCCAAGCACAGCCCAATCGGTCAGATCGATTTGGCCTCCGGTGAACCCCTTGATTTGCTGCATCTGGCCGCTGCGCCTTGCGATCAGTGTGATTTCGCCGCCTTTGATCTCGACCAGTGACTGGCCCTGATCCAGAACGATCTCGGTGTGGCCCCCCTCGCTTACAATATGAGCAGCGCCACCGCCCGTGGTGATCACATCGCGGCCCTTGCCCGCGACCACATGCATCGTACCGCTGCCGCCGTGGATCTTGTTGTCTCCGTCGGCGGTCTGGATGCGGTCACGCCCCGCACCTGCAAAGATTTCAGCCCCGGTGTGGCCCGTCACGACAAGATTATCGCCCGCGTTCAACCGAACCCGCATTGGATCAAGATGCCCCAAGACGGTGTCATTGCCACTGCCGCATTCGATATCGAGGAGGAATCGTGCATGACCACCGATGAAGTTGATCAGGTTGCCGCGATCATTGCCCACGATGCCGAAGTAGTCTGTGCCAAAGCTGTAGTCAGAAGCGAGATAAACACTGCGTATGCCATCCGGCATCCCGATCGTGCCGTTTTCTGGCAGGATCGCGAAATGCTTGCGGAACGCGGGGCTCACATCCTGCGCGGTCAGGCTGCCGGTCGACATCGCGCCCTGTCCGGTCAGGTGATCTGGTGGCAGCAGCCCGCGCGTGACGCTGCAATAGGCATTCGGCCCGGGGGCGGTATTTGCAGGGTCCAGCAGCTCGAGCCCGTAGGCGCGGCATGTCGCGATCAGAGCGGCATGCATGTCCTTGCGCGCAGGGTCGCTGCCCGAGAGATCCTTGAGCTGCCACAGGTCGTCCTTGATGTTGAAAAGCTGACAGCTGCCATCCTGATACTGGATATAGCGATAGTCACCCTTGCGGATCGCGGCACTTCCGAAAAAGAAAGTGGGCACGGCGCGCCCTGTAACATCTTCGCCCGCGACTTGCGGGCGCAGGGACATGCCTGCGCAGTCAAAGATCGGCGGGCAATCTGCATAGTCCAGCACTGTGGGCCCCACATCCAGCAGAGCGACCGGATCGGTGACTGCGCGGGCCGTGGGGTCGGACGGATCGTGAATGATGATCGGCACGCCCGCGGCTTCTTCGAACAAGGTCAGCTTGCGGAAACGGTTCTTGTCGCCCACGTGATAGCCGTGATCGGCCAGGATGACGACGATTGTGTTGTCGGCATGTTTCGACGCCTTCAGCGCATCCCACACCTTGCCGATATGATGATCGACATGGGAAAATGCGGAAAAGTAATTGCGCAGGCTTTTGCGCCAGATTCCCAGTTGGGACGCGTCCAGATTTTCCTGCATGAACAGATCGGCAAAGGCGTTCCTGTCATGCGGTGTCTTCCAGGCATCAGGCTGGGTGAACGCTTCCTCATCATACATGTCCTTGAACCGGACGGGCGTCTTGTAGGGCGAATGCGGGTGGTAGAAACCGACCTCGCGGTAGAACGGCGCATCGCGGTCGTAGCTTTGCAGAAAATCGGTCGCGGATGCAGCGGATTGCGCGTCGTAGTATTTTGCATCAAACTTGGGGTCGGTCGTGCCTAGCCCCTTCATCAGCCCGCCGAAATTCTTGGTCTTGGCGTTCTTGCCCGGTCCGATCGTCAGCGCCTCGGGGGGGTGGGAATAAAGCACATTATGGATCTCGGCCGGCAGCGGCTTGAACCGGTGATGGACCTTGCCCGCGTTGGAGCAGTAATACCCTTCCTGCTTGAGCCGGTAAGACCACATCTGTTCGGGGCGCAGCACGTCGAAGACGTTCGTATAGTTGTCAAAGATACCAAGCTCGTGCGGGGTCAGAGCCGACATGAAACTGGAGCGTGACGGCCCGCAGACCGGAACCTGACAATAGGCGGATTGAAACGCTGTCGATTCCGCGCAGATCCGGTCAAGGTTCGGGGTCTGCAATTCGACACCGAAGGCAGAACGGTATTTCCAATAGGCAAACGCATCATCAAGGCTGATCAGCAGAATGTTCTTGCGGTCGGTCATGCGGTCTTGCCCCCTTTGCCGATGGGCAGATCGCTGGGCATCACGCGAACCCGCCCCGAAAGCGCATAGCGGTGCAGGGTTTGTTTGGGTTGGAGCACGCTCGCGCGCGACCAGCCATCGCGCAGCGCGCCCTGATTGGCGGCACGTCCGTCGCCCGCATCTGACCGCTGCGCGCCCCAGGCGTAGGCGACATGCAGATCTGTCCCGGTGGGGGCGCGGTCCAGCGTCAGATACACCGTCTTGCCCTGCAGTTTGACATCGGTGATCTGCGGCGCGTTGTCCGCGCCCTCTAGGGTGAAGCCGTGGAAACCGTCCTGCATCACAAGATCGCTGAGCGCTGCAAATTCCACCACCAACATGCGGTCGCGTCCATAGGCCTGACGCAGGGCAGGGCAGTACCAGCGCTGATTATCCTGCACCGCTGCGACGGCCAGAACCTCAAGTTCGTCAATCATCATCTGGGCCGGGCCGGTGTGCGTGGCTGGCATGTCCGGCACCAGCGCAAAGGGATATTTGGGCGTCGCGACCACAATGCCCAGCGTCGGGTGCACCATGTCGAGCTGTCCCTCTGCAAGGATCACGTCTGATCTTCCGTCCGTCGCGGTGCCCGCCGATTGCGACACCACAATATGCGGAAAGCTTGCCTGACCGGCGGCGATCGCCGCATCATAGCGCATTGCCTTGGCGACGGTGGCATAATGATCCAGGGCATCATTCAGAGGTGTTGCAGGTGCACCGGCCAGCAGGCTCAGGCTGATGCGGTCCAGATGCAGGCGCTTGTTCCAGCCCTGCAAAGCGCCGCGGGCGGCCGCGATCCTGTTAATCAGGGCGCAGTATCTGGCGCTGTCGGGCAAGGCTTCTTCACGGGTGATGCCCGATTGCGGTTCTGTCAGGGCGATGATCGTGCGGTAGGCGTGGTGCTGTGTCGCCGCAAGCCGCTGCGCAATCACGCCATGCGATTTTGCCTGATAGGCTCCGATCCGCCCAGTCAGCGTTTCGTCAACGACGTGGTACAGGAAATCTTCGGGGAGCGGTCGCGGAATACCAGCTCCGTGGCCGAAGGCGGCCATTCCGACGGCAAGCGGGTGCGTCTCGCCAAGGGTCACTTCGTTGCGTTCCTCGAACCCCATGACGATGCCCTGATACTGATCGGACATGTAATGAAAGCCCGATGGCCCCTCGCGCAAGGCCCAGACATTGCCCAAGGTGCGCGGATAGCGCGGGCCCGACAACGCGGGGGCCGTAGGGGCATGCGGCAATGGCCCTGCGGTTATTGGGGTGGACGCAACACCGGTGGGCGCTGCGGGGGGAGGCGTTTCCTTACGCGCGGTGGCGTCGGCTTTGCGCTTGCGGTTGCGCCGCTTGAAGGCCGCCACGAAATCCTTTTTCATCGCGGTCTTGCCGCGCGCCTCAAGATGCCGTTCCATGGCCTGGCGGTAGATATACAGATCCCTGCGTGCGCGGAGCATGGGATAGAACTCAGCGGCGCTCAACGTACCCGCGACGGCCTTGGTTAGCACCTCATCCAACAGACCAAGCCGCTTGAGCGCGACGCCAATGTCTTGGTACAGGCCGATTGCATGCAGCGCCGCAACTGTCTTTGCGGGCAAGCGGTCCAGATGGCGGCGGTCCAGCGGTTGCAGTGGGTCGATCACAACATAGGCTTTGGCTACGCGCCCCAGAGATTTGGCAGCGTCGGCAAAAGGCAGCTTCCAATCCAAGTCTTTCGCAGGCGCGAAGCGGTCATCCCAAGATGCAGTTTTCGGATGCTGCGTCGACTGGGCATCGAATGCCAGTACATGCGCGCCAGGGCAGAGCGCGGCATAGGCGAGCGCCGCGAACCCGCTGCCTTGGGGGGCGGGACCAAAGAAGGTGACCGCATCAAACCGTTTGAACAAACCATCATCGCGCAGTTCCCCCAGCCGGGCGATCAGGTCCGCATTCCGAAACCAGCTGCCCTTGGGCGCGGTGATGGCAAGATGGCTCCACCCGCGTTGGCGGATCATTCGGTCGGTCCAGGCGGGCCAGTCCAGTTCGGGGTGATCGGTATCGTCGCTATGGCCGAAGGTTACGACCAACTGCGTTGTTCCGCGATCGCACAACAGCATATGCGCCTGACCGACGAGGCGGGGCAGTTCCGCGCCACGCTCGGCGGCGGGGACTTCGCCGTACCAGTCGGGCAGGGCGGGTGCCTGTGTAGTCGCGTTTTGCACTGTTGGTCTTACCTTGTCTGTCGGAGCAAATTCATGCCGGGCGAGTCCGGCGTTGCAAAAATTCTAACGTATGTCGGGCGGCACGAATTTCTCGGCATTGGCCATGGCGCGCCTGAAATGGGGGCGGAGTTTATCCCCTGACATCGCCAGCACCTGCCTGCAGAAGATATAGGTTGCGCGGTGCCGCTTTTCGGCGACGAGCTTGTTCAGGACGGCCTTCTGATAGCGCGGTGTGTCCCTGCGCGCGCGCATCAAGGTGTAGATGTCGCGCGCCGTGGGGTTGTCATTGACGCAGGCCTTGACCGTGTCCTTCAGAATGCCCATCTGGTTGAACGCACTCGTCAGCCCGTGCCCGAAGTGGCGGCACTTGATCTTGATGACATTGTCGCCCTGAAAGAGCGCTGCATGCATCGCGTCTTCGGCGACATAAGGGTCAAAGAACAGATACACGACCTCGGCCGCTTGGGAGAGTTCCGGGCCGTAGGAGTAGCGCCCGCTGAAATCCTGCCGCCACGATTTGTGATAGCGTGTTTCCCAGCCCGCAGTGATGCGCCGCTCCAGCGTGGCCTGGGGGTTCATTGCGATGACCTTGGCACCGGGGGCTGCGGCACTGAATACGGTGGCCGCATAGCCTGCCATCGATGTGCCGTAAAAAACGACATTGTCAAACTGGTTAAAGAACCCGGTGTCACGCAATTCGTCAAAGAAATCGAGCACAGCGTCATCACGGTACCATGTCCAGCCATGCGCGCCGATGCCCAGCGACGACCACCCGCGCGACGAGATGAACTGGCTGCCCCATGGCATCCGGTCGGACACATCCTGGCGCACGTCATCCAGATTGTCGAAGGACACGACGAGGGTGCTGTCTCCCTTGAGATACAGCGCCTTATGCGTGGGTCCAAGCTGGCGGTAGAATCCGCGTTCTTCTCCCAACTCGGCAAGGGTGTCGTGCCAGACTTCACGTTTGCCCATCTTCGCTCCTTTTCAGGTCGGGCGGTCCCGACCGGTCTTTGTGTTCTGGCGCGCCTCAGGTCTTCGGCGCGAACAGCGTTGCCGCATTACTTACAATCGTATCGCGGCAGGTTTTTACGAATTGTTTGTCAACAAGGTGTTCACGACAGATCTTGGTGATCGAAGCCTCCCCCTTGAGCGCTTCGAGCCCGATCCTGGCCTGGAACTCGGCATCGTTCACCGGCGCGCTCGACACCTTTTTCTTGGCCGGGATGGGTGCCGCTTCGGGCACGATACCATGTTTGCTGATCAGCCCGTCCATAAAGCTGCCCCGGCGCGGGGTATTGTTTTCCTTTTCCTCCAGCCGTGGTTTCATCCGGCGGGCCCAGAAATGCACACCGCGCGTGCGTTCGGTGAGACGTTCCTCGATGTTGAAACGCGAAAGGATCATGTGGTTCCGGTCGGGAAACGAGATCGGATAAAACGCAGTTTCAGGCTCCGCGTGGTCGATCTCTCCGGTTTCCTGCAGGAAATAGGTCACCGATGCGGGCCCGGTGAACCCCCAGTCCTGCGCCGTCATGTGAACGGGGTTGCCCGCATCGCGTTCTTCTTCCAGTTCGCGCTGCTGCCAGGGTTTCAGCCAGGGCGCGATGGCGTATTCATCCTTGAAGAACTCAAGCAGACCCAGCAGCGTTTTGGAGTCCGAGGGCAGACCCAGAACCGCGTTGCACACCAGCCCCGGCTTTTCCCAGCCGAACACGAACGGCGTGTCGAAATCAAAGGGGCGGTAGCAATACATATCCGCGTCGACCCAGATGCAATCAGTCTTCAGAAGCAGATGCAGCCGCCACATATCAGCGTGGATCGCAGGGCTGCCGGTGCGGGCGTGACGCAGCATGGGTTCAGAGGGATAGATCTCCTCCGCGTCGCCAGCATGGACACCATCGGGCAGGTTGTCGATCGGCGAATAGCTGTAGAGCGTGATGTGATGCCCGTTATCGGCGAAGGATTTCAGACAAAGCTGTTCCAGCCACGACAAACGTCCGCCGATCCAAAGAGACGCGATTTTGGGAAGTGTTTTCATCGGGTGAACATCGCAATTTATCCGTGTCTTGACTAGGGGTTTGATGGTGCGGGGTGGCGGCGAAAAGGGGTCAGATTATGGCGGGTGTGTCAGGCGGCGAGGCGAAATCCTATATTTCCGGTGGAACTGTCAGGCGTGTTGTGGCTGCGCGAATGCACATAGAACCGTTCACAATAGGACGGGTGACAGAGATAGGAGCCGCCGCGCATGACCTTGCGCGGGGCGTCGGACCTGCCCTCTGGGTCGCGCAGGGGCGGATGTCGGGCCTCCGGCAGCGGACCGAACCCATCGGCGCACCATTCCCAAACATTGCCCGTCATGTTGAAAAATCCGAAGTCGTTGGGGGCAAAGGCATCGACGGGGGCCGTGCCGGCAAAGCCGTCTTCGGCCGTGTTCTCCATGGGAAAGCGGCCCTGCCAGACATTGTGCCGGTGCTCCCCTTTCGGCGTGGCGTCAGTGCCCCATGGGTATCTGGCATGCTTGCGCTTGGCGGGGGCGGCAAATTCCCACTCGGCCTCTGTCGGCAGTCGTGTGTCAGTAAAGGCGCAGAATGCCTGCGCGTCGTCCCAGCTCACATGGGTGACGGGGTGATCGGCGCGGGCGTTTGTATCTGTTCCGCGGCCTTCGGGCGCGGACCAGCACGCGCCCGTGACCTGCCTCCACCAGGGTGTTCCGGCGGGCGCGTTGATATGAGCCTTTGGCTCATTTAGAAACAGATGAAACACAAACGACCAGCCCTCGCGCTCTGCTGTGGTGCGATAGCCACTTTCCGCGATGAACCGCGCAAAGATCGCGTTGGTGACGGCAAATCGCGCCAGCCTGAACGGCGACACGGCCACCCGGCGCGGCGGGCTGTCGAGGTCTTCGGCATATCTTGAACGGCGCGCTCCCATCTCGAAAAAGCCGCCCTTGAGCGGGATCATCATCTGCGCAAGGGCTGCGCGCAGGTCATCACTGGCACGGGATTGCAAGGCAGGTGCGGCTTTGGTGGACCGCTGGCCGGTGGCCTTGGGCGCGCAACAGGGCGATCCTGTCTTTAGGGCCAGATCGGCTTGACTGTCGCCAGCCGATGTCACGCTGTTCTGCCCAATGCCTTGAGCGAATTTTCCAGCGCATCCTTGAAATGCGGCGCGCGACGCTTCTTCAGCACATGCCTGCACAGCCGGATCAGAGATCCATGCTTTCCCGCCGCCTCAAGATGGCGCAGCAGTGTCTTCTGATAGACCTTGGATTGATGCCGGTTGCGCAACAGGACATGCAGATCGCGCTTGGTTACAGTGCCGTTGATACAGCCCGATACAATAGGTTTCAGCACGCCCATGTCCCGCCAGACATTCAGCATGCCGTGGCCCATGAAAGCGCAAGGCATGTGGTTGATGTTCGGGCCCTGAAACAAGGTCGCATGCATCGCGTCCTGTGGCATCCGCGAGTCGTAGAAGATCCACGCTTTTTCGGCCGCCTTCACCATGTCCGGGGCATAGCCGTAGCGGCTGTAGTAGTTGTGCCGCCACGATTTGCGATAGCGATGATCCCAGCCGGCGCGGTCGCGGTCCATGGCGGCTTGGGGGTTAATGGCAATAACGGTTGCACCGGGGCAGGCGGCAGAGAAGGCGCAGGCAGCATACCCCCCCATCGACGTGCCGTAGAACGCGACCCGGTCGAACCCGTCAAAGAACTTGTCCGCCGCGAGCTTGTCGAAAAAATCCAGGACAGCTTCATCGCGGTACCAGGTTGGTCCGTGTGCCATGAACCCCAGCGACGACCAGCCTTGCGCATTGATGAAATCAATCGCCCAGGGCAGGCGGTTTGGGTCTTGGCGGACATCATCCAGATTGTCGAACGCGACGACCAGCGTTTTGCCCAAAGGGCCGTCTTCGGGAATATAGATGGCTTTGTGCAGCGGTCCGACTTCCTGAAAGAACCCGTCCTTGCGGGCTTGTTCGGCCAGAGTGCTGCGCCACACCTCCCGGGCGAGCCGCTGCTGTTCTTCGGATTTTGCCATGTCAGCCTCTCGTCTTCGATCAATTTCAAACGTCTAAATAAATCTTGTCAAATAGTATCATCGCCCGGGGTAGCGAAACAAAGCTGGGGCCATCTTACATGGTTCGCTTTGATTTACCTGCACCAACCGCGGTGCTGTGCAAGGCGTACTTGTCAATGTTGCGTTGTTGCCTCTCTCTCGACGGTAAAGAACCAATCGTCGCCTTGTTTTTTTGCGACCACCTCGTCGGGGACGGTGCCCGGCCCCTGCAAAAAGACATTGGCACCAAAATGGGTGTGCAGCGTCGACAGCTTTTCCATGCGGGGGCTGGTCAGTTCGGCGTAGAATTTGGAATAGTTTTCGGTCGCGCGCAGTTCGGAGATCTTTGCCCGGTGACACGCGACGGAATGTTCATGCGCGGCGGCAATCTCGGGG
>JAGXHB010000153.1 GCA_024636425.1 Roseobacter sp. | reverse complement strand
TCTGCCTCGCCCGCGTCGAAGGGGATGATGTCGAAGGTGGTCATGCGGCTTCCTTTTCGGTCAGAAGGCCTGCGGCGACCAGCCTGTCGGCCCAGCCTTGCGGGCCGGTAAAGTGATGCGTCTGCCAGCCACGGGCCTGCGCGGCCATGATATTGTCAGCACGGTCATCGGTAAAAATCAACGCCTGAGGAGGCACGCCGCTGCCGGTTTCAAGCGCCTCGTAAATGGCCGGATCGGGTTTGATCATACCCATATGGCCGGAGATGAAATCCCGGTCGAATGCGCGCAGAAACGGATAATGCCGTGCGGCAAGATCATAAGACCCAATCCCGAAATTGGTAAGCGAGAACACCGGAACCCCCTTGCTCTGCAACGCCTTCATAAGCCGAAGCGAGTGCGGGATCACGGGGGCGGCCATCTCGATCCAGCGGTCATGCCAGAGGCGGATTTCGTCACGCCATTCGGGGGTGGCGTCGGCCGTCTCGTAGATCGTTTCGGTGAAATCCTCTCCGATATCGACGCGATCGTTCATGGCGTGCAGATCGACGGCCGCGAACATGGCCTGGCGGCGCTCCTGCCCGATGACCTGATCATAGAACCGCTCTGGCTGCCATTCGATCAGGACGTTTCCGATGTCAAAAACCACTGCCTTGGGTGTCATGTGCCAGCCTTTTGTGATGGTACCGGAATTTTCGCAAATTCCGGCGCGTTTTCTTGGGAAGAAAACGGCAAGCCCTAGCGCTGTGCCGCTCTGATCTCACGCTCCAGTGCTTCCAGAAAACGGGAGCGGTCGGCTTTTGTAAAGCCTTTGCCCCCACCTTGCCGAAAGGGATCAGCGGCGCGCAGGTCTGTCATCAGATCGCGGGTGGCCAGCACATTGCCGATGTTGGCGGCTGTCAGCGCCTCTCCGTTATGTTTGAGGACACGGGCACCTGCCTCGACGCAACGCGCGGCAAGGGGAATGTCGCCGGTGACCACCACATCGCCCGTGGTGCAGCGATCCGCGATCCACATGTCTGCCACGTCGGGGCCGTCTGCGACAATCACGGTTTCCACCAGCGGGTTCTGCGAAGGGCGCAGCCCACCGTTCGACACCACGAACATGCGGATCTTGTGGCGGGTGGCCACCCGCTCTGCCTCGGCCTTGACCGGGCAGGCGTCGGCGTCGATATAAAGAGCGGTCATGCGCGCGCTCAGTCCGCGTAAAGCGCGTCGGCGTGAAAGGCGACGTGGTCTTCCATGAAGGTCGAGATGAAGAAATAGCTGTGATCATACCCTGGCTGCATGCGGAAAGTCGCATTCTGGCGGCGGGTGGCGATGGCAGAGGCCAGCGCTTCGGGTTTCAGCAGATCCAGAAACTGATCCTCGGTGCCTTGATCGATCAGAACCGGACCGTCAAAGCCCTTTTGCGCCATCAGGCAGGACGCATCGAACTGCTGCCAGCTTTGGTCATCGTCGCCCAAATAGGCCGCGAATTGCTTGCGCCCCCAGTCGCTGCCTGACGGATTGGCAATCGGCGCGAAGGCCGAGACGGATTTGAAACGCCCCTCCAGCGTCATGGCCAGCATAAGCGCACCGTGTCCGCCCATCGAATGACCGCAGATCGACTGACGGTCCATATCCAGCGGGAAGTTCTCGGCCAGCAGCGCCGGAAGCTCATCGGCGATATAGCTTTGCATCTGAAAGTGTTTTTTCCACGGATCTTGCGTTGCGTTGACATAGAAACCAGCGCCTTTGCCCAGATCAAAGGCGTCGTCATCGGCCACATCCTCCCCGCGCGGGGACGTATCAGGGAAGACCACGGCGATTCCGTGTTCTGCCGCCCAAGCCTGAGCCCCCGCCTTGGTCATCGCGTTCTCATGGGTGCAGGTCAGTCCGGAGAGAAACCAAAGCACAGGCACAGGGCCAAGCCGCGCTTCTTCGGGCAGGAAAACGGCAAAGGTCATCTCGCAGTTGCACGCCGTCGAGGCATGGCTGTAGACCCCTTGGGTGCCGCGGAAACTGGCATTTTCTGAGACGGTTTTCATCGGAAGGCTCCTTTGGGATGGGCTGTTGGCTATGGCTAACGGGCATTTGCCTGCGCGGCAAGGGCGGGCCGCTGCGCGGCTGAGTATTTAAGAAAGGGTGAAGATTAAAGTGTCGTGACCCACGCGATGACCGCGCTGACCGTGAAGATGCTGAGCGCAGTCGAGATCAGGATGGCCGCGGATACGCGTTGCGGGCCGATGTCATAGTGTTGTGCAAGAATATAAACATTGCCCGCCACCGGCAACGCTGCGGCTGCGATGATGACGCCTGCCTTGTAGGGATCGACGTTGAAAAGCCAGATCGCGGCAACGGCCACGAACGCCGGATGCAGGACCAGTTTGCAAAAGGTGAGCCAGCCCGCCACCTGAAGTTTCTCGGCTGATTTGGTGGCCAGCGATGCGCCGATCGCAAAGAGGGCCCCCGGCGTCGCTGCGGCTCCGAGGATTACAAGGAAATCGTTCATCGGGGCAGGCACCGGAATACGCAGGCCGGACCACAAGAAGCCAAGCGTCATGGCGACGATCATCGGGTTCTTCAGCAGGCCCATGCCGATCGTGCGCAATACGCGCAGGCTCATCTGACCGTCGCGGCTGCCGGTGATGAGGATGACGATCAGGCTGGAAAAGATGATGAGGTCGACAGCCAGAGCGAGGACGACAGGACCGATCGCCTCTGGCCCCAGAAGCAGCGTCAGCATCGGCACGCCCAGAAAGCCGGTGTTGCCGATCACGGCGCATTGCGCCTCCATCGCGTTGCTGGCGACGTCGAGATTTCGCAGAAACCCCACCAGACTGGCGATGCCGTAGACGAAGGCCGTGCCCCACAGATAGGCCGCGACGAGGCGATTGTCCCACACTTCGGCCAGCGAAAGGTTGGCGGAGAAGTTGAAGAGCATCGCCGAGAGGGCGAAATAGAAGACGAACTTGGTGAGGTAGGCGGTGGCTTCGGCTGTGAAGAAGCGCGTGCGACCCGCCCAGTAGCCCAGACCGATCAGCGCGAAAAACGGCAGTGTTTTGAGGAAGATCGCCAGCATGGAAAATTCCTAGCGATCAACTCCCGCCCGCGCAACAGTACATGCGCCTTTAGCCCGAACCAATAAGCACGCCGACTGCAAAGACAAGCGCGCCACCAAGCACGACCTGAAAGGCCGCCCGGAAAAAAGGCGTGTTCATGTAGCGGTTCTGGATCCATGCGATGGCCCAAAGCTCGATAAACACGACGAGGAAGGCGATGATCGTGGCAGTCCAGAAATCCGTGATAAGATAGGGCAAAGCGTGGCCAAGCCCGCCAAGCGTTGTCATCACGCCCGCAGCCAGCCCGCGTTTGACCGGAGATCCGCGCCCCGAAAGCTGGCCGTCATCAGAAGCGGCTTCGGTGAAGCCCATCGAGATGCCTGCCCCCACGGATGCCGCCAGTCCCACCAGAAAGGTCGTCCAGGTGTCCTGGGTCGCAAATGCGGTGGCAAAGATCGGTGCGAGGGTCGAGACGGAGCCATCCATCAGGCCTGCCAACCCAGGCTGAACCCAGGTGAGCACGAACTGGCGGTGCGATTCAGTGTCTTCCTTGCTGAGAACTTCGTCCGTGAGGTGTTCGGCGGCCAGATCATCAGCCTTGCGCTGGTGGCCTGCCTCGGCTGCGGCGAGATCGCCCAGAAGTTTGCGGGTGGCGGCATCGGATGTGCGGGCCGCTGCGTGCAGATAAAATGATTCCGCGGCCTTTTCCATGGCGGCCGCCTCGGCGCGGATGCGCTCCAGCCCAAGGTTTTCGATCAACCAGACAGGGGTGCGCGCATAGTATCCGGAGACATGTTCGCGCCGGATCAGTGGAATGGTAGGTCCGAAACGGTCCGTGTGGAGGTCGATCAGCCGCTTGCGATGGCCATCTTCTTCGGTGGCCATCCCCTCGAAGACCGCAGCGCTGTCGGGGTATTCCTCGCGCAGGTTTTCGGCATAGCCGCGATAAATGCGGGCATCGTCCTCCTCGGACGAAATGGCCAGAGCGATGATCTCCTGTTCGGACAGGTCTTTGAAGCGTTTGCGGTGGAGGGAGAAAAGCATGTGACACCCGACGTGAAAGCTTAGAACAATTCTAATCTAAAGATTTTGGCGGGACATGCAAGATTGCTGAACGCGTCGCATTTAGCTGTTGGAACTGAACAGTTCAGTTTATATCCTGACGCGACAACCACCGGAGAGTTCATGACAACTGCCGCAGACAAGATCCGGAAGGGTCGCAAATTCGATCAGGTGCTTGCCGGAGCCCGCCATGTCTTTATGTCTGACGGATTCGAAGGGGCGAGCGTTGACGAAATTGCCCGGGTGGCCGAGGTGTCCAAGGCAACGCTTTATAGCTATTTTCCCGACAAGCGGCTGTTGTTCATGGAAGTGGCGGATCAGGAATGTTGCCGCCAGTCCCGTGATGCGCTGGACTGCATCGACCCCGAAGCACCGCCGCGGGATGTTCTGGGGCAGGCGGGGCGGCATTTCCTGCGGTTCCTGACCTCTACTTTCGGGCAGCAGATGTTCCGGCTTTGCGTGGCGGAATCGGACCGGTTTCCCGAATTGGGACAGCGGTTCTATAACTCGGGCCCCGCCGTGGTGCGCCGGGAAATGGCGGATTACTTCGAAACGGCGATTGCGCGCGGGCAGCTTGCAATCGACGATCCCTTGCTTGCCGCCGACCAGTTCGGAGAGTTGTGCAAGGCGGATCTGTGGCCACGGCTGATGTTCGGCGTGGTTAAATCCGTGACCGAGACCGAAATCGACCGCGTTGTCGACAGCGCGGTCGAGATGTTTCTGGCGCGCTACGGCACCTAGCCTTTGGGGCGTTTGTCGACGATCCGCACGGCCTTGCCTTCGGATCGGGCGACGCTGCCCACATCGAAAACGTCGATCTTGACGCTGATGCCCACGGTCTGCTTGATCAGTGCGGCAAGGGAGGCGGCAGCGGCGCTGCGAACGTCCTGACTGACGGTTGCGTCGGCGCATTCACACAACACGCGCATCTGGTCCATGCGGTCGGGCTTGGTCAGTTCGATCTGGAAATGCGGCGCAAGGCCGGGCGTGGCCATCAGCGCTTCTTCGATCTGGGTGGGAAAGACGTTGACGCCCCGCAGGATGATCATGTCGTCGCTGCGGCCCGTGACCTTTTCCATCCGGCGCATGCTGCGCGCGGTTCCTGCCAAAAGCCGTGTCAGATCGCGGGTGCGATACCGGATGATCGGGAACGCTTCTTTGGTGAGCGAGGTAAAGACCAGTTCACCCTTCTCGCCATCGGCCACGGGCTCGCCCGTTTCGGGATTGATGACCTCGGGGTAAAAATGATCCTCCCAGATGTGCAGGCCGTCTTTGGTTTCGACACATTCGCAGGACACGCCGGGGCCCATGATCTCGGACAGGCCGTAGATATCGACGGCGTGCATATCGAACGCCTGTTCGATCTCGAGCCGCATGGCGTTGGTCCAGGGCTCCGCCCCGAAAATCCCCACATCAAGCGAGGATTGGCGCGGGTCGATGCCTTGGCGTGCATATTCATCGAGGATCGACAAGGCATAGGAGGGCGTGACCGTGATCCCGTTGGGTTTGAAATCCTCGATCAGGCGCACCTGACGGGGGGTCATGCCGCCTGAAATCGGCACCGTGCTGATGCCAAGCTTGTCCGCCCCCAGATGTATGCCCAACCCCCCGGTAAAAAGACCGTAGCCATAGGCGTTGTGCAGCATGTCGCCGGGCTTCAGGCCAGACGCACGCAGCGACCGCGCGACAACGGTGCCCCAATGGTCCAGATCGGTCTTGGTATAACCCACAACGGTGGGCTGTCCGGTGGTGCCGGACGAGGCGTGGATGCGGGCAATCTGGTCGCGCGGGACGGCGAACATCCCGAACGGGTAATTATCGCGCAGATCGGTTTTGACGGTGAAAGGAAATTTAGCCAGATCCGAAAGGTTGCGCAGATCATCAGGATGCACGCCGACTTCATCGAAGGCCTTGCGATAAAACGCAACGTTGTCATAGGCGTGGCGCAGCGACCATTTCAGACGATCCAGTTGCAGGGCGCTGATTTCGTCGCGGCTGGCAATTTCGATCGGATCAAGGGTTCCGCGGGCGGGCGTCAAATCTTTCATAGGGTCACTTCCTCCTCGAAATGCTGGCCTTTGATGGTGCGTGACAGGCCACGGAACAGCGCAATGACGCGTCCGTCCTCCCCCGTGACTGTCACGTCGTAGATACCGGAGCGGCCGGCCCTCGACTGTTCAGTTGCTGTTGCCGTCAGCCGTTCGTCTGCCTTTCCGGAGGCCAGAAAGGTGATCTGGTTCTGCTGGGCGACGGTCAGCTGGTTGTAGCTGTTGCAGGCAAAGGCAAAGGC
>JAGXHB010000152.1 GCA_024636425.1 Roseobacter sp. | reverse complement strand
GTCTTAGTGACCTCCCTTTTCCGGGCTCGTCAGTTTCAGCATGACAAGGTGGTCCGCCTCAAGTAGGCCAAGATGGTTCTTCATCTCGGATTTCAGAATATCCTCGCATTCTGCCTTGCTGTCGGAGTGGATGTTCACCTCGGGTTCGATGATCGGGACAAGACCTGCCGCACAGACTGCGCGTGCCACTTCAAACTGCTGAGCGACGACTTCGCGGATGCCATAGGCGTTGGCCGATTGAATGACGGACCGCTCCTTGGTTCCGAATATGCCGGCCGCTTTGGCCCGCTTCAGCAGATCATCCAGATCCGGCATCGGCTTGAGAAGCTGCACACCGTTTGCCTCATCCGCCAGGCCTTTGTCGATCTTCAGAAACGGCACGACGCCACGATCCTCCCACAGCAGTTCCGCAACGGGCTTGCCCTTGATCGTGTCGTCCATCGTGCGTTCAAAGAGGATCGCGCCAAGCACCTTGTCGCTGGTGAAATCATCAGCGAGAATGATGCGCGCCCGCATGTCGTGCATTGCCTGAAACATCTCCGCATCACCCGAATAATCGGAAGGCTCGACGCCATAAAGGCTCAGCGCCTTGGGGGTAGATCCGCCGGATTGATCCAAGGCCGCCACAAACCCGTTGCCGTCTTTCATCTGTGTGCGTTGTGCGTCTGTCGTGGTCATGGTCATGCAGGCCTTTGTTGATTCCGTTTCGCCCCCGTCTACCGCATCATCGCGCCCGATGATATATCGTTAGCGTCGGACAAGGCGGAGCCAGATGCCATCTTTGGACCTGACGGTCAGATGTGCCACGGGAACTGGCACCTTGCCGGCGACGGGTTCCACGCGGAAATCACGCAGGATGCGGGACAGGATCAACGGTCCTTCGACCATCGCAAATCCCGCGCCCGGACAGACCCGCGCGCCCGCGCTGAACGGCAAATAGGCATCACGGCTGCAGTGCTGACCGTTTTCACTGTGCCAGCGGCCCGGATCAAAGCCGTCGGGATTGTCCCAAAGCCGCGTTTGACGGTGCAGATGCCACGGGCTGATCACCAGTTGCGCGCCGGGTTTGATGTCTCGGTCGCGAAACGTCTCGGGGCACGACGACTGCCGGACCATCATGGGGACCGGCGGATAAAGCCGCAGCGCCTCGCGGAAGACGTCCCTTGAAAGGCGCAGCTTGGACATCACGGAAAAATCACAGGTCTCAATCGCTAGCGCCTCGGCGGCCAGACGGTCCTGCCAGTCTGGATGTGTCGCCACAAGATACAGCGTCCACGCAAGGGCCGACGCACTGGTCTCATGACCCGCGAGGAAAAAGATCGCAACCTGATCGACCATTTCTTCGGTGGTAAAGCGTGCACCATCCACGGGGTCGGCGGTCGTCATGATCTTGGTGGCAAGGTCAGCGGGTGCGGTGCCTGCCTTGATCTCGGCCATGCGCGCTTCGGTCAGGGTGGTGATCAGATGGCGGATCTTGCCGGCACTGCGGCGCGTGTCACGACGGAAAAGGCGCGGCAACCAACGTGGCAAAGGGATGAACGCGGCGATGTTGAGGATCGGCTGACTGCGCTGGTAGGTCTTGAACTCGGCAAAAACCTCCCGCGCGATATGGTGGTCGATGGGAATGGAAAACAGCGTGCGAAAGATCACATCGGCGGCGGCATGGCTCGTCTCCGCCTCAATCTCGATCTCGCGTCCCTGATGGGCGGCCAGCCGCGCAACCGCAGCCTCTGCCGCGTCCCACATCGCGGGAAAGGTATCGCGCAGACGCCCCCCCTCGAAGGCAGGGTCGATGATGCGGCGCTGGCGTTTCCAGGTGTCGCCATTGGTCAGAAACACCGAGTTTCCCAACAAGGGCCGCAGACCTTCGCCGATACGGTCAGACTTGGGAAAATCATCGGGCCGTTCCTTCAGAACCGTTTTGATCAGATCGGGCTGATTGATCAGATAGCTACGAAAGAAAGGCGTTTTGAATTCCGCCATCCACGCCCGATAAAGCCGCGCGGGCTGGGCAGACAGAATATCCTGCCGGAACAGACGCGCATACCGCCACAGCGACACCTTGTCGGGTCGGCTTTCGGGTTTGGGGGGCACCTGCGTCATCGGGCGGTCGAGGTAAATTTGTTCACCGGCTTCACGATGCGAGACTTCGAGGCGGGCCGGCCCGCATAGCGTTGCGCCAAACTGAGCGGACCTGCTGTGATCTGGAAATAGTCGTAATCCTTGGGCGCATCGAACGCGCAGAGATACTGGAAATGCAGCCGGAAAAAGCGCCACCGCAACGCCTTCCACCGCGCCGGGCTCAGCGATTGGGTGAAGGCTGCGGAAAACACCAACGGCCACTTTTTGCCTTCGGGGGCGACACCTGACACGGCGACCGGATCGCAGAGCGCAAAGGCGCAACCGTCGCCGGGTGCGGTCACGTCGATCCATGTCAGTTCATCGCGTTGGGACAGGTATCGCAGATCAGCGCGCAACCGGTGCGCGTCGCGCAGGAAAGACACCATCGGCACCACCTGTCCCAGCGTCAGAAACCCCAGGCGCGGCCCGTCTTGAGGGACCAGCCCTGCCCGGACCACATCGGCCAGGATAGACACCCCCAGATGCGCCCCAGAGGAATGGCCGACGACCAGAACCTCGTCCACGTCGGACTGAAGTGCACCGGCAATCGTCTCTCCAAATTCGGCCATGCGGTTTTCAAGCGCGGGCGTATTGGCCCCGCGGGTCGCCGCCCCGAAAGCGTAATCATGCATCAGATAATAGGCAAAGAACTTCCCGTCTTTTGCCTTGAACCACGTGACGACGCGCCAAGCGACAAAGACGCCTGCCGCCGCCGCGAGGCCCCTGAACCAGCCGGGCCCGCCAAAAAACGTAACACCCTCGAAAAAGAGCTTGCCCAAGAGGATTGCGATCAAAAGTTGCGCCAGTAGCATGCCAACGGGATAAAGCGCTGCGATCACCGGCCCTTTGCGCAACTGCATCAACCGCCAAAGCGCACCCGATCCGATATAGACCCACGCCGTTTGCAGCAGTTGGCGATAGGTCGCGGCGATCGAATTGCTCATCGAGATGCGCACAATATCGGACCAGACCAGCACCTCCACCTTGGCCTCGACATCGCAACCATTGATCCGCGCGGCGACGGACCAACCGTAATTGCCTTTGGTTTGCTTGGGCTTCAGCGTCAGATCATAGCCGGAAATTTCCGCCTGCGCCTGCCCTTCCTTTCGGTAAAGCTCGCGGTAGCGGCGCGGGTGGATGGGGTCATAGCCCGGGATATAGAACACCCGCCGCGTCTTGACTGTCTGGTCCGAATTGTCTGCCATCATCCACCTGCATTTCGCACAAGATTAGACAGATTTTTTGGCAATAGTAAGGCGTTAGCCGCCCAAAATCAGCCCAACGCTCCGAGTGCGGGAAAGGTCTCCAGGAGCCAGAAGGACAATGCCGTGAACGCTCCCGTCAACAGGGCCAGACCGACTAAGATCAGCAGGACTCCCATGAACCTTTCGATCAGCTTCATATAAGGTTTGATCCGGTTCATCAGCAATGTGGCACGGGTGATGAACATCGCAGCCAGCAGGAACGGAATACCAAGACCCGCCGCGTAGATCCCCAAAAGAAGTGTGCCGCGTGCCACGGATGCCTCGGATGCTGCAAGCGACAGGATCGCACCAAGCTGCGGGCCGATGCAGGGGGTCCAGCCAAACGCAAAGGCGAGGCCCAGAACATACGCCCCAAAGGAAGATCCGCCCTTGTCACCGGCATCAAGCCGGGCTTCCTGATCCAGAAACGGAATACGGAAAATGCCGAGGAAATGCAGCCCGAAAACAATCACGACGATCCCTGAAAGACGCGCGAAAAGAACTTGATTTTGAAGGAAAAAAGCCCCGAATGCCGATGCTGTGAACCCGAGGATCAAAAAGACCGTGCTCAGCCCCATCACGAAGAACAGCGCCGCCACAACAGCCTTGCGCCGCGCCGCGCTGACGCTGGACATATCGTTCAGAGTCACACCGCTCATATAGGCCAGATACGGCGGCACAATGGGCAGAACGCACGGGCTGAGGAAACTGATGACACCCGCCGTCAGCGCGATCAGGATGGCGGGCAAAAGCCCCGCGTCAATAAGGTCAATTCCAAACATGATCCACCCTTACTGCGCTTTGTGGGCCGCGTCACGCCCTGTCGGAAGGCTCCGCGTCACAAGGTTGTGGACGCGCTGAAACATCTGACCTATCTCAGGACGCATGACAGTTGAACACACTCTCGACGCGACGGGCCTGCTGTGCCCCCTGCCCGTTCTCAAGGCACGCAAACGCTTGCAGGCGCTGCACTCGGGCGACCTGCTGCATGTGCACGCAGATGATCCGGCAGCGATCATCGACATGCCCCATTTCTGCGCCGAAGCGGGACATACTCTGATCAGCAGCGATCTGAACAACGATCCGCAGATCTATGTGATCCGCAAGAAATAACACCGGACACAAAAAAGGCAGATCGTGAGATCTGCCTTTTTGCTGTGATGTCAGAGTGCCTTAGCTTCCCAAGGTCCACCAGCCGCGCCGTTTCGGCTTGGCTGGTTTTTCCGCAGGCTGGGCTTCGGCAACCTCGGCGGGCTCGGGCGCTGTTTCAGGCTCGGGTGCCTTGGTGATCACGTCTTCGGCTGGCGCGGAAGGCGATTCATCTGCCTGCACCTCAGCAGGCGTCGCCGCCTGTTCGACATGTTCAACCTTCTCGGGCGCAGGCTCTGGTGCAGCGACCGGTGCGTCTGCCTTTGGTGCTTCCGCGACGGGTTCAGCCGACGGAGCCTCTGGCTCTGCGGGCTTCTCCTCGGCCACAACCTTGGGTTTGCGCGTGCGGGTCCGCTTGGGCTTGGGTGCAGGCTCCTCTGCCGCGTCGGAGGCAGCTTTGGGGTCCGCCTCGGTCTGTGCGGCTTCGGCTGCAGCCTCGACCTTCGGCTTGCGGGTCCGGCTGCGCGTGCGCTTGGGCTTTTCTTCGGGCGCGGTCTCGGCGTCCGCTACGGCGTCGGTGGATGCTTCAGCGGCTTCGGGCTTGGCACCCTCGTCCTTGGCCGTGTCGGATGACTTGTCGTCAGTCTCGCCAGTATCGTTGGTGTTCCCGTTGTCATCATTACCGGAGCGTCCACCCCGGCTCCGCCGCCGCCGACGACGGCGCCGTTTGGGCTTGCCGTCACTGTCGTTGTCATTGTCGCTGTCAGCGTCACTATCGGGCGTGCCAGCGTTGTTTCCACGGGTCGAAGGCTGTGCCTCTTCCACGTCGTCTGCCTCATCCTCGACATCGATGTCGTTCTCAAGATCGTCGATCTCGTCCATGATCGACGTATCAACCGAAACGACATGCTCAATCGGGGTCACGACCCGCGTGGCGGTCTTGAACTTCTCCATGCTGAAATCGGGGCTGACAAGCGCAGGATCCCCTTCGATCCGCACGGACATGCCATAGCGGCCTTCGATATGCGCAATGTGTTCGCGCTTCTGGTTCATCAGGAAGTTGGCGATGCCAACGGGTGCGCAGATCAGCACTTCGCGCGACCGCTTGCGCGTGCCTTCTTCCTCGATCTGGCGCAGGATCGACAGCGCAAGGTTGTCATCGCTGCGGATCAGACCGGTACCGTGGCAAGCATGGCACGGCTGGGTCGTCGCTTCGATCATACCGGGGCGCAGACGCTGGCGTGACATCTCCATCAGGCCAAACCCGGAGATGCGGCCCACCTGAATGCGTGCACGGTCGGTTTTCAGCTTGTCCTTCATCATTTTTTCGACGGAAGCGTTGTTGCGACGCTCGTCCATGTCGATAAAGTCGATGACAATCAGACCGGCCAGATCGCGCAGCCGCAACTGGCGCGCCACTTCGGCAGCGGCCTCAAGGTTGGTCTTGAGCGCTGTTTGCTCAATCGACCCTTCCTTGGTGGCACGGCCGGAGTTCACGTCGATGGCCACCAGCGCTTCGGTCACACCGATGACGATATAACCGCCGGAGGGCAGCTGTACGGTCGGATTGAACATGCCCGACAGATAGCTTTCGACCTGATAGCGCGCGAAGAGCGGCAGTGTTTCGCCGTAAAGCTTCACGTTCTTTGCATGGGACGGCATGATCATCTTCATGAAGTCCTTGGCGATGCGGTAGCCGCGTTCGCCTTCAACAAACACCTCGTCAATGTCACGGTTGTAAAGATCGCGGATCGACCGCTTGATCAGGTCGCCTTCCTCGTAAATCTTGGCGGGGGCGATGGATTTCAGCGTCAGTTCGCGGATCTGTTCCCACAGGCGCTGAAGATACTCATAGTCGCGCTTGATCTCGGCCTTGGTGCGCTGCGCGCCGGCAGTGCGTACGATCAAACCGGCCCCTTTTGGCACCTGAATTTCGGTAGCGATCTCTTTGAGCTTCTTGCGGTCGGCGGCGTTGGTGATCTTGCGGCTGATACCACCGCCACGTGCGGTGTTGGGCATCAGGACGCAGTAGCGACCGGCCAGCGACAGATACGTCGTCAGTGCAGCGCCTTTGTTGCCGCGTTCTTCCTTGACCACTTGCACCAGAAGGATCTGGCGCACTTTGACGACTTCCTGAATCTTGTAGCGCTTGGGCCGCGGCTTGCGCGCGCTGCGCAGGTCTTCGTGGTCGTCATCATCGGCCACGGATTCAATGCTGTCATCCTTGGACGCGGCATCCTGACCCTTGTTGTTGTCATCGGATGCGTCATCGCCGTCATCATCGGGTTCTTCGACCGGGGTTTCCGCTACACGCTCCATCGGCGAGGAACCTTCATCCTCGTCATCAAGATCAACGGTTTCCATGCCCTCGATCTGATCGCTGCCCGTTTCCTTGGTCACAGTCGCGTCATCGCTGACAGTGTCTTCGGCCTTGGGCTTGGCACGGCTGCGCGACCGCGAACGGCGCTTGGGCTGCTCGTCGTCGTCTTCCTTGGCGGCCTGCGCTTCGGCAAAAGCACGCTCTTCCTCCATCAACGCGATGCGATCGGCGACGGGGATCTGGTAGTAATCGGGGTGAATTTCCGAAAACGCGAGGAAACCGTGACGGTTTCCACCGTAATCCACAAATGCAGCCTGCAAGGAAGGTTCTACCCGCGTGACTTTGGCGAGGTAGATGTTGCCAGCTAGCTGGCGTTTATTCTCGGATTCAAAGTCAAATTCCTCGACCTTGTTTCCATCAACCACAACGACACGCGTTTCTTCAGCGTGGGTGGCATCGATAAGCATTTTCTTAGGCATAAATCCATTTTGCACAGCTGCGCACGCTTGCGTCCCGGTGGGGCACCGCGCGGCAGGGTATGTCTTGTCAGGGCGATGGGTGACGCGGCAAGGACAGATCCTGTAAAGGATGGGCCCAAAAGGCCGTCTGTCTGTCTGCTCATGGCGTCTGCGCGCGTCATCGCGGTTCTTCTCCGACATGACGGGTGGGTAAGCACCGATCATATCCATTAAAATACTGCGCTTGGTCCGGACCTTGGTCCGAAATCAATCGTCAGCGGTTCTCAGGCCTTTTTTAAGGGCCAAATCGGTCTGCCCGTACACCGGTTACCGGGTTATCGAGGCAGCGAAACTGTCAAAGGGCGGGACGTTTCATTTTGCAATGCCGCGCGCCCTGTCTCTAGTTAATGGCAGATGTGGCCAAATGACAATGGGCAATCTCCAATTGTCCCTATTCTGGCCGCTCCTTGCCGGGCCAAAAGGCGGCAAAGCAGTCCCCTCGCTTGACATCACGGGTCTGTGAGGAAAATGTCCGGGGCGAAAGGGCATTTATGCGAAGCACCGCATGCCCCAACCCTGAGGACGAAATGATGCATTTTTCCCTGCGACTGGCGTTCTGCCTGCCCTTTGCCGCCCTCGCCGCTTGCGAAGACATGACCACACCGGCTGACCCAGCTGCAGCAGCCGATGCTGCCGCTCAAAAAAGATGCATCCGCGCAGTCGAGACGCACACCGGCGTTGCAGGCGGCGTCGTCAACACCACAATCCCGATCGTCGAGATCAACCAGCACATCATCGACCTGCCAGCCACCCCGTCCTGGACCTGCTACACCGATGCGGCCGGCATCCCGAAAGAACTGATCAAAACGCGCCTGTAACAGCGGGAGGATCTAGAGATAATCGGACCGTTGCAGGGCATATTTCGCCATTTTCTCGTTCAGCGTCCGGCGTGGCAGACATAATTCGTCCATCACGCTGGCGATAGATCCCTTGTGACGCCGCATGGTATTGTCGATCAGCATGCGTTCAAACGCCTCGACATACTCCTTGAGCGGCTTGCCATCCGTGGTCATCACCGGCTGCATTTCCTCGTGATCGGACATCAGCAACGACGCGATTGAGCCTGATCCGCGGCGCGATTGCAAAACTGCGCGCTCGGCCACATTGATCAACTGGCGCACGTTGCCGGGCCATGGGGCCTGCAACAACTGCGCGGCTTCCTGCGCCGACACCGTGGGGGCTTCGCAGCCATATTCATCCGCAAATTCCTCGCTCAGGCGGGTAAACAGCGTCAGAATATCTTCGCCACGCTGGCGCAAGGGCGGCACGGTGATCCGCAAGGCCGCCAGACGGTAGAACAGATCCGACCGAAGCGCGTCTTCCGAGGTGCGGCCCGCTTCCTGCAGGTTTGAAATGGCAACAATGCGGGTTTCGGCAGGTGTCCCCTGATCGTTGATCGCGCTGAGCAGGCGGGCTTGCAGCGTCTCGCTAAGCGCCTCGATTCCTTCAAGCACCAAGGTTCCGCCACGCGCCTCCTCGATGGCGGGCAGTTGCGCGTCCTCGGGCATCATCGGGCCGAACAGGCGTTTGCTCAGCGCGTCTTCCTCAAGGGCACCGCAGCTGACCAGCACGAATTTCTTGCCTGCGCGGCTGCCCACGGCATGCAGCGCATGCGCCACCAACGTCTTGCCAGTGCCGGTTTCGCCGTCAATCAGCACATGGCCGTCGGCCTGCCCCAGATCCAGAATATCCTCGCGCAACCGTTCCATCACAGGCGAGCCGCCGATCAGCTTTTTCATCAACTGGCTGCCGTCCGACAATTCCCGGCGCAGCGCGCGGTTGTCCATCACCAGACGGCGCGCATTTGTCGCCTTCTTGGCAAGCTCGCTCATCCGGTCCGGGTTGAATGGTTTTTCAAGAAAGTCGAACGCCCCGACGCGCATCGCTTCAACAGCCATCGGAACATCGCCGTGACCTGTGATCATGATGACCGGCAGTGCACTGTCGCTTCCCATCAGCTTTTTAAGGAATTCCATCCCGCCCATACCCGGCATTTTGATGTCCGAAATGACAATGCCCGGATAATCCGGCCCCAGACTTTTCAGTGCGTCCTCTGCGCTCGCAAAGGTTTCCGTGTCATATCCTGACAGTGCCAGCCATTGGCTGATCGACTGCCGCATGTCCTGTTCATCATCAACAATCGCGATTTTCATTGCCTGAGCCATAATTTACTCCGCCGCCTGTGTATTATCCGTGCTGTCCACAATGGGCAGCTGCATTTCAAAAACCGCGCCGCCGTTCTGGCCGTTGCGCGCTGTCAGCCGTCCGCCCAGATCATTCACGATCCCCGACGAAATGGCCAACCCAAGCCCGACACCGTCACCAGGTTGCTTGGTCGTGTAAAACGGTTCGAACAACGCGTCGAGGTCTTCGATCCCCGGCCCGTTGTCGCGTACCGTAAGTGTCGCGGTTTCACCCGCTGACAGTATAATCTCCACCGTGGGGTTTCGTTCCGACTTGGTGGCGTCAAGGGCGTTGCGCAAGAGGTTGACCAGCACTTGTTCAACACGCATCCGGTCACCCATCACGGTGACGGGGACATCCGGTAAGATCCGATTGATCTGCACCTGCCGCTGTCGCAACTGCGGCTCCATCATTGACAGCGACGATGCAAGCGCGTCGCC
Source organism: Roseobacter sp. (assembly GCA_024636425.1). Taxonomy (GTDB): domain Bacteria; phylum Pseudomonadota; class Alphaproteobacteria; order Rhodobacterales; family Rhodobacteraceae; genus Sulfitobacter. The sequence continues at coordinate 2,706 of JAGXHB010000152.1, read as the reverse complement.
CATGTCAAAAGGCGAAAACGTCTGCTGGCCCTTGCGTGCATAGCTTTTGAGCTGCTTGGTAATGGCCCCCATCCGCTCGATCAGGTCATCGATCCGCCCGAAGGAACTAAGCGCTTCGTCCAGCCGGTTCCGCCGCATCAACAGCCGCGCCCCCGCAAGATAGGTCTTCATTGCGGCCAGCGGCTGGTTCAATTCATGACTGACCGCCGCCGACATCTCGCCCAAGGCGGCAAGCTTGCTCGATTGCTCAAGTGTCTGCTCGGCCACGGCAAGGGTCTGCTGGACCCGCTTGCGCTCTGCGATCTCGCGCTGAAGCGCCACGTTCAGTGCGCGCAACTCGGCAGATTCGCGCTGGATCAGCGCCGCACGGCCCGCCGTACGACGGCTCAGGGCATAGAACGTCAGGGCCAGCAGGATGGCAAAGCCCATGACCTCAAGCGCCAGCACACCATTCACCTTTTCGCGCACTGAAGCGTAGGTGGTATAGCTGGTGATCCGCCAGCCCCGAAACGGTATCCGCGATGACAGCCGCATCACGGCCTCGCCCTGCAGATAGGCGTCGGGCGGCAGCGCTGTCCAGTCGGCGGTCGCCTTGATTGCGCGCTCGATCGCACTTTGCGGGGTCTCGTTTGACAGGGCTTCGGCTTCGGTCAGCCCCCGCCAGCGCGGCTCGGTCGCCATGATGATCGCATTGGTGCTGTCGGTCACGATCACGGCGTCTGAAATGCCGGCCCAGGCCCGCTCGAAACGCTGCAAATCAACCTCTGCGGCGATCACGCCCAAGGTTGACCCGCCTTCCTGGATGCGCCGCGAATAAAAGAAGCGGTAGCCGCCGGTATCGCGCGGAATAACACTGAAGACGGTTGAATTCGACCGCAGCGCATCGACAAAATAAGGCTCCATCCGGTGGGCGGCCCCCAGCCGGTTGCGGTCTGTCGCGGCCACAGTGCGCCCGTCGATATCGTACAGCATCAAGGACGCCGCGCCGATTTCTTCGACAAATGAAATCAGCCGCTGGGTCGAGAGCGAATAATCAGACCGCGTCAGCGCCTCGATCAGCGCAGGGTCGCGTGCCAGAAGCTGTGGCACGATGGCATTCTGGCGCAATTCGGCCAACAGGTTGCCGCTGTAAAGCGCGATCCGCAGCTCCGCGCGGCTACGGGTGCTGTTGGTAAAGCGGTCGGTCAGCAGCTTGTTGGTGATGGAAATTGTCGCAATCGCGACGACCAGCAACAACGCCAAAGCCAGCCGGACACGCCAACTGACTGAGATCGGAGTTTCACGAGAGGGCGCAGACCGGTACATGCTGCCAATCTACGCAACCGCAAGCCTGCACTCAAGTCACGCTGTGACCAGTGACCCCGCCAATGCGCGGAAGAGCGCCGCCCCGTCCGTGCCGCCATGCCCGGCGTCCGCAGCGCGTTCGGGATGCGGCATCATGCCAAGCACGCGGCGATTGGCCGATAGGATGCCCGCGATATCCGCCTGCGCGCCATTGGGATTGTCGGTATAGGTAAAGGCAACACGGTCCTGTGCATGCAACGCCGCGATGGTGTCGGGGTCGGTGAAATAGTTGCCATCGTGGTGCGCAATCGGAATGTCGATCACAGCCCCCGCGTCGTACCCGCTGGTAAAGTCGCTGTCCGACGTGGCCACTTTCAGCCCCACGGTCTTGCAGATGTATTTCAGACCCGCGTTGCGCAACAGCGCACCGGGCAGAAGGCCCGTTTCGGTCAGCACCTGAAAGCCGTTGCACACGCCCAGCACATAGCCGCCGCGCTCCGCATGGGTGGCCACTTCGCGGCAGATCGGAGAGTTGGCGGCAATCGCACCGCAGCGCAGGTAATCGCCATAGGAAAAACCGCCCGGCACGCCCACGATATCGACACCCTCGGGCAGCGCCGTATCCTTGTGCCAGACCATTGAGACCTTTGCACCCGCCGCCTTGAAAGCGACCGCCAGATCACGGTCGCAGTTGGAGCCGGGGAAAACGACGACCGCTGCGTGCATCAGACCATCTCCACGCTGTAGGATTCGATGACCGTGTTGGCGAGCAGCCTGTCGCACATCGCCTCGACATCGGCCTGTGTCGCATCGTCTGCCAGATCGAGCTCGATCACCTTGCCCTGACGCACACCCTTGACCCCGTCAAAGCCCATCGCCCCAAGCGCGTGCCGCACCGCCTCGCCCTGAGGGTCCAGGACACCGTTCTTCAACATCACATGCACCCGTGCTTTCATGGCGCGTCCCCCTGCTTCATTTTGCAAAATAAACTCATTTCCAACGCCGACCTAGTTGATCAACGTGGGTTTCATCATCGGTGTCGACGTCTTGGGCATTACGCCCAACCGCCGCGCAACTTCCGTGTAGGCATCTGTCAGCGACCCCAGATCGCGACGGAAAACATCCTTATCAAGCTTTTGGCCGGTTTCGATGTCCCAAAGGCGGCAACTGTCGGGGCTGATCTCGTCGGCGATGATCAGACGCTGGAAATCACCGTCATAGACGCGCCCCACTTCGATCTTGAAGTCGATCAGCCTGATCCCGACCGCCATCATCACGCCGGACATGAAGTCGTTGACCCGCAGCGCAAGGCTCAGGATGTCTTCCATGTCCTGCTGACCCGCCCAGCCAAAAGCGGCGATGTGTTCTTCGGTCACCAGCGGATCACCAAGATCGTTGTTCTTGTAGTGATATTCCACGATC
>JAGXHB010000151.1 GCA_024636425.1 Roseobacter sp. | reverse complement strand
GTCGCGCATGGTATAAAGCTGGAACCAGAACGGCTTGGTCGTCGCTTCCGCGACATCCTCGATCGAATTGATCGACATGGTGGACAGGGTGAAGGGCACGCCAAAGGCCTCGGCGGCGCGGGCGGCCTTGATCTCGCCGTCGGCGCATTGCATGCCGGTCAGGCCGACAGGGGCAAGGGCGACAGGCATCGCCACATCCTGCCCGATCATCTGGGTCTTGGTCGTCCGCCCGCTCATGTCCACGGCCACACGCTGGCGCAGGCGGATCTGGTCGAAGTCCGAGGTGTTCTCGCGGAAGGTCTGCTCTGTCCAGCTGCCGGATTCGGCGTAATCGTAAAACATGCGTGGCGTGCGCCGTTCGTGCAGACGCTTAAGATCCTCGATGGTGGTGATGACGGGCATCGGCTGCCTTCCTTGTTCTATTGGTCAGAATATCTAACCAATACCGCCCTGGCTAATCAATCGCTTTACGCGATAACGATCAGGCCTGATGGGCACCATCCGCAAGCGTTTTGACAAAGGCCAGCACGTCGGTCACAGAATGACCGCTTGCGATCCTGGAGACGATGGCCGAGCCGACCACGCAACCATCCGCGACACCTGCGATTGCTTGCGCCTTTTCCGGTGTGTTCACACCGAACCCGACGATCACGGGCAGGCCGCTGGCCTCTTGGATACGCTTGACCTCGGGGGCGACATCGCCCGCGTCGGCTTCGGCTGACCCGGTGATGCCGGTGATCGACACATAGTAAACAAAACCCGATGTGTTCTGCACGACGCGCGGCAAGCGCTTGTCGTCGGTGGTGGGCGTGGCAAGGCGGATAAAGTTCAGTCCTGCCTTCTGCGCTGGAATGCAAAGCTCTGGATCTTCTTCGGGAGGCAGATCAACGACGATCAACCCATCGACACCGGCCTCTTTTGCGGCCACCAGAAACGCATCGACCCCCATGGAATAGATCGGGTTGTAATAGCCCATCAGCACTATCGGCGTCGTGTCGTCGGTTTCCCGAAAGGTCGCCGCCAGCGCCAGCGTCCTCTTGAGGGTCATGCCCCCTTCAAGCGCGCGCTGGCCGGCCAGCTGGATCGCGGGGCCATCCGCCATCGGATCGGTAAAGGGCAGGCCCAGCTCGATCACATCGACACCTGCAGCGGGCAGACCGCGGACGATTTCGAGCGAGGTGTCGAAATCGGGATCTCCTGCCATCACATAGGACACAAACGCCTTCTTCCCTTGAGATTTCAGGTCTGCGAATTTTGCGTCAATGCGGGTCATGAGGGATGCCTTTCATGGTGATCCCGTCGCAATGCCCAATATGGTGATGAAAATCAATGCGGCATCGCTGGCGCGCAGCACGGAATTTTCAAAAGTTCCGGTTCCAAAACGTCGAATTTTTCGTGGATCTTGCGGAGTGGCCCCTTCCAATCGCGACGCCCGTCCCTAAATCATTGCCATGAATTATGTACTAGCGCTGCTCTTGCCCCCGCTTTCGATCCTGCTGACAGGCCATATCTTCACGTCCATTGTGGTCTTCCTGATCTGGATTCCCGCGATCATCTTTTCGGGTGGGCTGACCCATCCGATGTTCATCGTGCTGGCTTGGATCCTGATTTACCAATCGCGCAACCACCCCGAATAGTGCAAAGGCTTGCGCAATCCCCGCCAAATCCCTAGGACAGCGCCAACTTACAAAGGATGCTTGTCATGGGTTTCAAGATGGGAATCGTGGGTCTGCCGAATGTCGGCAAGTCGACCCTCTTTAATGCGCTGACCCGCACCGCAGCTGCGCAGGCTGCAAACTTTCCGTTCTGCACAATCGAACCCAATGTGGGCGAAGTTGCGGTGCCCGACGCGCGTCTGGACCAGCTTGCTGCGATTGCAGGTTCCAAGCAGATCATCCCGACCCGCATGACGTTCGTCGATATTGCGGGCCTCGTCAAAGGGGCGTCCAAGGGCGAAGGTCTGGGCAATCAGTTCCTAGCCAATATTCGCGAAACCGATGCTATCGCCCACGTGCTGCGTTGTTTCGAAGACGGCGATGTGACCCATGTCGAGGGCCGTGTGGATCCTGTGGCCGACGCCGAAACAATCGAGACCGAATTGATGCTCGCTGACATCGAAAGTGTCGAGAAGCGTTTGCAGAATATCATCCGCCGGGTACGGGGGGGTGACAAGGAAGCCGTGCAGCAGGAACGTCTGATGCGCGCGGCGCTCGAGGCTCTCGAGGCAGGTCGGCCTGCGCGCACCGTTGACGTTGACGAGGATGATCGCAAGGCGTGGCGTATGCTGCAGCTTTTGACCAGCAAGCCTGTGCTCTACGTTTGCAATGTCGGCGAGAGCGAGGCGGCAGACGGCAACGCCCTGTCGCAAAAAGTTGCAGAAATGGCTGCGGCGCAAGGCAACAGCCACGTCATCATCTCGGCCCAGATCGAAGAAGAGATCAGCCAGCTCGACCGCGAAGAAGCTGAAATGTTCCTCGAAGAAATGGGGCTGAAGGAAGCCGGGCTCGACCGTCTGATCCGCGCAGGCTATGAGTTGCTGCACCTTGAGACGTATTTTACCGTCGGACCCAAGGAAGCACGCGCCTGGACGATCAAGCAGGGTACCTCCGCCCCCAAGGCCGCCGGCGTCATCCACGGTGATTTCGAAAAAGGCTTCATCCGGGCTGAAACGATCGCCTTTAACGATTTTGTAACCCTCGGCGGTGAGGGCCCCGCGAAAGAGGCGGGCAAAATGCGGTCAGAAGGCAAAGCTTACACCGTCAAAGACGGCGATGTGCTTCATTTCCTGTTCAATACGTAAAAAGCCAGCCGTTGGACGGCTGGCTTTCGATGCTCAAAGCTGTCCGTTCAGCTTAGCGGGAGTCGTTTCCTTCACCAGCACCACCGTAGGGATACCCCTCGGTTGGGCTGGTGATTTCTTGACGTGTGCTGACAGTTGCTGAGTTAGACCGCCCTTGCGTTTCGATATCTTGTGTTGCACGTGCCGTACCATCCAGCACGGAGCCTTCGCTCGCTGGCTGGGTCATTTCATAGCCTGAGTCCGACGTATCAAGCCGTAGATCCTTTTCCTTCGTGGACATATCAGCATAAGCTGCGGTGGACAAAAGTGCGGCGGCGGTCGTAGCAAAAATAAGTTTCATTTTCTTCCTTTCGATCAAGGCGTAAACCATTGATAAACTTTGTTTTAAGATGACACGATCGTCTGTGTCATCCGCTCTGCCTACCCAACACCACGGGTACTGCGAAGTTCCGGTGCTCCCTGCCACGGTCGGCATGGGTGGAAGCTAAAACCTTGTAATATAATGAAAAATCCAGCATCCCGTTTTCGTTATCGGTTGACACAATCTCAAAACCACGTCTAATCGGGCGATTTCAGCCTTTTGCGGCACAGAAGGATCGTGCCGACGTGAACTTTTTTGACTTGTTTCTCCGGGCCTGCACAATTAGACGGGGCGGCGGAGATGTGGCCGAGTGGTCGAAGGCGCTCCCCTGCTAAGGGAGTAGGCCCGGAAGGGTCTCGTGGGTTCGAATCCCATCGTCTCCGCCATAACCTTCTAAACAGATAGTTCAGGAAGTCTGGCGTGGCCGGTCGCCAGTCGTCGCATGCGTTTGATGGCGCTTGCGGCTCTCGGTGCGCGGGGATTTCAGGATGGTGCCTGTTTCATTTGGCCGCAGGTGTCTGGAGAACGTGCTGCAATTCTGCACATCCACGCTGACCGGATGCATATCAAATCGACGCCGGAACAACTAATTCACTTAACGCAATGAAGTCGTTTATTTTTCACTCGCAGCGCGATGCAGTTTGGCATATCTGGCGCTTAGCAATTTGGGTCAAAAGGATGCGCAGCCCCTGACATCGCAAAATCGTGAGTCTGGCGAAAAGTCGCCGCGCATTTGAACTCTTGTTGATTTTTACCTCGTAAAACACAACTTCTGCACTGCAGCAACAATCAGGAAGCTTTGCATGCATCGTCTGAATACCCCTGTCCCGCTCTCGCGTCGATCGCTTCTGCGATTCGGCGGTTCTGCATTTGCCGCGACCGCAATTCTGGGTCCGCTTGCAATCAATGCCAGCGCACAGACTGCGGCTCAGGGCACTCCATTCTCGTTCGATATGCTTGTCGAGAATGCACGACAGCTGGCAGCAGAACCGTTTGCGGCACCCGAAAAGCTCGGCGCGCCGTTCTCCGATCTTGATTACGATTCCTACCGCAATGTTCAGTTCAACCGCGAAAATGCGCGATGGGACGGTCCTGATGCGCGCGCCGTCGTCCATGCCTATCATCCGGGCTGGCTGTTCGACAGCACTGTCGCGTTGTTCGAAGTGTCCGACGGGCAGGCGACAGCCTTGCAATTCAACAGCGACGATTTTCTCTATTACGAGAGTGCTCAGGATCTGATCCCCCAGAATATGGATCTGGCCGGGGTCGCTGGCTTTCGCATCAATGCACCGCTCAATGCGCCGGACCGTTTTGACGAAGTCCTGTCGTTTCTCGGGGCCAGCTATTTCCGGGCCTTGGGCAAGGACAATGGCTATGGTCTCAGCGCGCGGGGGCTGGCGGTCAATACTGCAACCTCCGAGGCCGAGGAATTCCCTCGTTTCAGTGCCTTTTGGCTTGAACGGCCCGTGGCCGGCGCGCAGAACGTGACCATCTATGCCTTGTTGGACAGCCAGTCGGTGACGGGTGCCTATAAATTTGTGCTGCGCCCCGGCGAGACGACAGAGCTCGACGTTGCTTGCCAGTTGTTCTTCCGTGACGCGGTCGAACAGGTTGGGATCGCGCCGCTGACGTCGATGTTCCTGTTTGCACCCAATGACGAAGGCGATTTCGACGACTATCGTACCCGCGTCCATGACAGCGAAGCGCTGATCGTCAACTCGGGTGATGCCACGTTGTTTCGTGTGCTGAGCAATCCGCCGCGGCTTGGCAATTCCTATTTCGCATTGCAGTCTCCGCAGTCATTCGGGCTGGTTCAGCGGCACCGTGCCTTTGATGACTATCTGGATGCCGGCGCACATTACGAATTGCGCCCGTCTTTGATGGTTGAGCCGTTGAACGATTGGGGCGCTGGGCGGTTGCGGTTGATCGAGATCCCCTCGGATCTTGAGGCGAACGACAACATTGTGGCATTCTGGATCCCGCAGCAAACCTTTGAGGCAGGCGACAGCCTGAACGTTTCTTACCGGCTGCATTGGGGGATGAACCCGCCCGGTTCAAAATCTCAACTTGCCCAAATTTCGCGCAGTTTGGCCGGACATGGCGGCGTAGCAGGCGTAAAACCGCAAACAAACACGCGAAAATTCGTCATCGACTTCGAGGACGGTGCGTTGCGGGAACTTAACGCGGACGCAGATGTTGAAGCACAAGTGAGTATTTCGAACGGTACGCTGGTCGAACAGATCCTGTCCAAGGTTGAAGGCTACGACAGTCTCTGGCGGCTGGTCCTGGAAATCAGCGGTGACAGCGGCAATACGGTCGAGATGAGCGCAGTGCTTTTCTCTGCCGAAGAACGGCTATCGGAAACATGGGTGTATCAATGGTTAAGACAGTGAAATTCGACGTTAGCACGGCCACGCCAGTGATGCCCGTCACAGATAGTATTGCACCGCCACCGGCACCTATGGAAATCAACCGCCAAGTGCTGGAAGTCGAGCGCCGCTCTGTTTTTGCTGCGCTGATGGGGCGGTTGCTGCTGCGAAATGCCTGACCTTCCACGCCATTTGCAGCCCGTGCGTACGCGACGGCGCAGGGTTTTTGCACTGGCGTTTGCCGGGCTTTGCGCCATTGCGGCTGCGGGTATCTTGGCGCAGGCGGGGCTGAACACAGGCTTCG
>JAGXHB010000150.1 GCA_024636425.1 Roseobacter sp. | reverse complement strand
CTTGCCGTCAACCATCATGAAGTCAGGCGGACCCGTCGGTGTGATCTCGTCATTGTTGACGATATATTTCCACCAGTATTCAAAATCGGCAGATGTAAAAGGCGCGCCGTCAGACCAGCGATGACCGGGGCGCAGGCGCAGGGTGAACTTGCGACCTTCCTCGACCTCGACCGCCTTCAGAATGTCGGGGGCGAGCGCATAGTCCGGCTGATACCCCACCAGCCGCGCATACCCGTAGATGACCATCTGCCGCACATCGCGCGCCTGTGAAATCAGGGTTCGCAGCGTGCCGCCCTGGATGCCGAAACTGCGCCCTTTGGCGTCCAGATCAACGATCAGCGGCTCTGACGGGATGCGGTGCTCAATCGGGGGGAGATCGCCGTTCTTGACTTCCTGTGCCCAGAACGTGGTCTCCTGCAACGGCGGCACGGTTGTCTGGGCCAGTAGCGGGCCGGCAAGAACCGTGAGGATGAGGGCAAGCTTACGCATGGCATCGCACCATATGGCCCGGCTCAAGCTCGCGCAAGGCGGGCACGTTGGCACCTTCGAAACGGTAGCTTTCGGGCCATAGCAATGGCGAGCCCGCCCCTTGCGCCACCAGATCCAGATCAATCGGGCGGCTTACATCCGGTTCGGGCTGTGCGGCGATCAGGGCACGAGTATAGGGATGCTGCGGGTTGTAAAACAGCGTATCGGGTGCGGCCTGTTCGACAATGACACCGGCGCGCATCACAGCGACTTCGTCGGCAATCCGTGCCACAACGGCAAGATCGTGGCTGATGAACAGATAGCTGAGGTTGGCGCGTTCGCGGATGTCCTCCAGCAGGGTCAGGATCTGGTCTTGCACCGATACGTCCAACGCCGATGTAGGCTCGTCACACACCAGCAGTCGAGGGTCGAGCGTCAGCGCGCGGGCAATCGAAAGACGTTGGCGCTGGCCCCCTGAAAACGCATGCGGGAAACGCCGCAGCATGTCGGGGTCCAGCCCCACCCAACGCAGCATCTCGGCGGCTTTCTCGCGGCGATCGGACTTGGTGCCGATGCCGTGGATTTCCATCGGTTCGGTCAGCGCCTCTTGCACGCGCATCCGTGGGCTGAGCGACGCATAGGGATCCTGAAAGACCATCTGCGCCTGCCGCTGGAACGCCATACGCTCTGCCTTGGACATGGTGTGCACGGGTATGGGGTCGGCACCACGGTCGGGGCAGAACAACACTGCGCCGCCGGCATCCGGAGCTTCCGCCCCCATGGCGATGCGGGCGCAGGTGGTTTTGCCCGACCCGCTTTCACCGACGATGGCCAGCGTCTTGCCGCGTTGCAGGCGCAGATCGACATGTTGGCAGGCTGTCACGGACACCGGCGTGCGCCAGCCACGCGCGCGCATGGTATAAGTCTTGGACACATCGCGCAGATCAAGTATGATATCATCATGCTGCGGCGCGCGCGCGGGCCTTGCGACTGCGGGGATCATCGGTGCTGCGGCGAAAAGCTTGGCCGTATACGCATGGCCGGGGGATGCCAGAACGCGGCTCGCCTCTCCGCTTTCCATGACCCGGCCCTTGTTCATGACGACGACGTGCTGCGCCATGTTGGCCACGACCCCCAGATCATGGGTCACAAGGATCACTGCCATGCCGGTGTCGGCCTGCAGGCTGCGGATCAGGCCCAGCACCTGCGCCTGAGTGGTGACATCCAGCGCCGTCGTCGGTTCATCCGCAATCAGCACCTCGGGTTTGGCTACCATTGCCATCGCGATCATGGCGCGTTGGCGCATGCCGCCCGACATCTCGAACGGATAGCTGCGCCAGGCGCGGTCAGGATCGACAAAGCCCACCTTGGCAAACTGGTCAAGCACGGCACGCTTGGCTTCGGCCCGACCCATCCGGCGGTGCAGATGGAGCACTTCGGCCACCTGATCGCCCAAGCGGTGCAACGGCGACAGCGACCGCATCGGTTCCTGAAAGATCATCGCGATACGGTCGCCGCGGATGGACCGCATCGCCTTTTCCGACAGGGTCATCATATCGACAGTGCCGCCGGCCCCGTCAAAGCGGATCGTACCGCCCCGCAATTGCGCCGCATCGGGCAGAATGCGCAGGATCGACCTGCACGTCAGCGTCTTGCCGGACCCGCTTTCCCCGACCAGTGCCAATGTCTCGCCTGCGTTCACGGCAAAGCTGACGCGGTCCACCACCGGGGGGGCAGCGCCAAAACCGATCGTCAGGTCGCGAACATCTAAAAGGGCGGTCATGGCATCCAGGGGCAATGGGGGGCATACGTGCCGGAAAGAGTGAAGCCGATAAACGCGGTGCCGTCTAGGGACGTCATGTTCTACGTGGCGGCGCCTGTACATTGACGGGTACCGTGCCCATGTAACAGACAAGCGAAAAAAAGGAGCCGCCGGATGAGCCGTCTTGATGTATTTATCAACCGCATGGTGTCGCAGCGTGCTTGCCTGAACCATGCCGTGGACCTGACAAAGGGGCAACCCGGCCCGGTGTTCGAGCTGGGTCTCGGCAATGGCCGCACCTATCATCACATGCGCGAGATCATGCCGGAGCGCGAGATTTACGTTTTCGAGCGCGCTGTTGCATCGCATCCCGAGAGCACGCCGCCGGATGAAATGCTGCTGCTGGGGGATGTCCACCAGACCTTGCCCGCAGCGTTGACGCGCTTTGGACCCACGGCGCGCCTTATCCATGCAGATCTTGGCGGGCACGATATCGGCAAGAATGATGCGTTCGCGCGGGCCATCTCACCGCTTGTGGAACCTCTGGTGGCGTCCGGTGGATTGATGGTCTCAAGCGACCGCATGTATTTCGACCACCTGACCGAGCTTCCCTTGCCTGAAGAAGCGGTGCCGGGGCGGTGCTTTATCTACCGGCGGGCATGATCCTGGCAGTGTGATGCCGGCGTCGGACCCCGGGCCGGTGCAGCGGGGCGAGAATCCGGTTGCGCTGACAGATTGGTCTGACTAGATTTCGCCGACGCAGAGTAAAACTCAGTTTTGCAGAGCGAAACAACCGGGAAATCCATGAACGCTGACATCATTGATCGCAAGTTCACCAATACCCTCGCCAGAGGACTGGCCGTGTTGCGTGTATTTCGGGCAAGTGACAGCGGACTGACCCATGCGCAGATCGCGGAGCGGACAGGCCTGCCCAAACCCACCGTCTCAAGGCTGACCTATACATTGTGCGAATTGGGGTATCTCAGTCACGGTGGGCGCAATGACCGCTTCCGGCTGGGGCCCTCGGCGATTGCCTTCGGATCTGTCACCTCGGTCGCCATCGATTTTCTGGATCTGGCGTCGGATGCGATGCAGCAATTGGCGGATGATACAGGCACGCTGACACTGGTCGCTGTGCGTGACGAGGCCAAGATGATGCTGGTCCGTACGTGGCGGCCCAAACATGCGTCAACCCTCTGGCTCGAGCCTGGACACCGGATTCCGGTGCTTGGATCCTCTTCGGGCAGGGCCGTCGTGGCGTCACTTGGCGAAGAGCGGTTTGAGCAGTTGACGCCCGATGCGGATATGCGACAGTTCCGCTCGGAGGGGTACACGCAATTGATTGGTCAGGGTTTTGCCTACGCGCTGGAAGGCACGCGATTCAACAGCGCCATCAACGCCGTGAGCGTGCCGTATTTCGCGGAGGAATTTGGCGAACCGGTCGCCTTTAGCGCAGGGGCCACGCCGGCAGAGCTTTCTGAGGCGCGGATCCAGACGGAAGTTGGCCCGGCACTGCGCGATGTCGTGCGCGCGCTGGAGCGACGTACAGGCCGGACGCCGGCGCTGAGCCGTCGCGACTGAATACCCGAGATTGAGACAAGACAGGAGAGTTCAAGATGGATGAGAAGATCGAATATTCCCGCACGGGCGATATTGCTGTGCTGAGGATCAAGAACCCCCCCGTCAACGCCCTGTCCCATGCTGTGCGCGAAGGGCTGGTCGAAGGGATCGAAAAGGCCGAAGCCGATGAGGGCGTGGAGGCTGTTGTGATCGTGGGCGAAGGCCGCGCGTTTATTGCGGGCGCTGACATTACCGAATTTGGCAAGACCCCGCTCGAGCCGTTCCTGCCCGATGTTTGCAAGCGCATCGAAGCGTCCTCGCGCATCGTCGTGGCGTCGATGCATGGCGTAAGTCTGGGGGGCGGTCTGGAAATCGCGCTGTCCGCGCATTACCGCATCGCGCAGCCTTCGGCCCGTGTGGGTCTGCCCGAGGTTCATCTGGGCCTGATCCCCGGTGCCGGCGCGACCCAGCGTCTGCCGCGTCTGATCGGTGCGGATGCAGCGCTTGATCTCATCACGTCCGGCCGTCAGGTCAAGGCGGACGAGGCTGCAAAGCTTGGGATCATCGACAAGATCGAAGAGGGCGATCCCGAGGAAGTGGGCATTGCCTATGCCAACGCACTGCTGTCGGAAGGGGCCAAGCGCCGCGCGATCAGCGAAATGCCAACCGCCGAGCCGATCGACTGGGATGCCGCCTATGACGGCGCGTTGAAAAAGGCGCGCGGCCAGATTGCGCCCGCGCAGGCCGTGCGTGCCGTGCAAGCGTCGGTCGAGCTTGATTTCGACACCGGTATGCAGGCCGAGCGCGAGATGTTCATGGACCTCATGAAAACCGACCAGCGGGAGGGGATGATCCACGCGTTCTTCTCGGAACGTGCGGTCGGCAACCTGCCCGAGTTGAAAGACGTTGAACCCCGCGATCTGAAAGCCATCGGTGTGATCGGTGGCGGGACCATGGGGGCAGGGATCGCCACCGCGGCGCTGCTGTCAGGCTTTTCCGTCGTGCTGATCGAGATGAAGGACGAATTTGTCGCCGCTGCGCACGAGCGTATTTCGGGCAACCTGTCCGGCGCATTGAAGCGCGGCAAGATCAGTCAGGACAAATTCGACGATCTGACAACCAAGGCGCTGACCGTCACCACCGAATACGACGCGCTGTCTGATGTCGATCTCGTGGTCGAGGCGGTGTTCGAGGATATGGACGTCAAGAAAGACGTCTTCGGCAAGCTAGATGCTGTCTGCAAGCCGGGTGCGATTCTTGCGTCGAACACATCCTATCTGGACGTGGATGAAATCGCCGCCAGCACGAAGCGCCCCGAAGATGTGATCGGGCTGCATTTCTTCTCGCCCGCGCATGTGATGAAACTGCTTGAGGTCGTGGTCGCGGACAAGACCGCGCCGGATGTGGTGGCGACCGGCTTCGCGCTTGGCAAGGCGCTTGGCAAGATTTCGGTGCGTGCAGGCGTCTGTGATGGGTTCATCGGCAACCGCATTCTCGCGACCTATCGCACCGCCGCCGATCACATGGTTCTTGACGGGGCGTCGCCCTATCAGATCGACAAGGCACTCGTTGACTTCGGCTTTGCGATGGGGCCGTTTGCCGTGGGCGATCTGGCGGGGCTGGACATTGGCTGGGCCACGCGCAAGCGCAAGGCACCGCACCGCCATCCCGCAGAACGCGTGCCGACATATGTCGACAAGCTGTGCGAGGGGGGTAACTTCGGCCAGAAGACCGGCAAAGGCTACTACATCTACGAAAAGGGCACACGGGGCGGCGTGCCGAACCCCGAAGTGACCGAACTGATCGAGGCGGAGCGCGCCGAGCGCGGCATCACCCCGCATGATTTTTCCGACAGCGAAATCGTGCGCCGCTACATGGCCGCGATGGTCAACGAGGCGGCGAAGGTCGTGGGCGAGGGCATCGCCAAGCGCCCGCTTGATGTCGATATGGTGCTGCTCTTTGGCTACGGCTTTCCGCGGTATTGGGGCGGCCCGATGAAATGGGCCGATCTGCAAGGCCTGCCCGAACTGCTGGCCGACATCGAACGCTTTGCCGAGGAAGACGCCTGGTTCTGGGAACCGGCACCGCTGCTGAAAGAACTGGTGGCAGAGGGTCGCACCTTTGATGACCTGAACAAGCAGGCCGCTAAGTAATTCAATACCCGTCGGGGTCCGCCCCGACAGAATTTTCAACCGGAGGAACATCTAATGGATCTGAGCTATAGCGAAGAAGAAAAGGCATTCCGCGCCGAAGTGCGGGCTTTTCTCGAGGAAAAGCTGCCCAAGGACATGAGCGATAAAATTCGCAAGGGCGACGAGCTGGGCAAGGAAGGTCAGGAAAAATGGCATGCCATCCTGAATGAAAAAGGCTGGCTGGCCCCGAACTGGCCCAAGAAATTCGGCGGTGCCGAATGGAACGCCGTTCAGCGCCACATCTTCGAGGAAGAAGCCGCCGCCGCCTATGCGCCGCGCATCGTGCCGTTCGGCCTGTCGATGCTGGCCCCCGTGTTGCAGAAATTCGGCTCTCAGGAGCAGAACGACTATTGGCTCCCGCGCATCCTGTCGGGCGAAGACTGGTGGTGTCAGGGCTATTCCGAGCCCGGTGCCGGGTCCGACCTTGCGTCCCTCAAGACCGAGGCCGTGCTGAACGACGAAGGCACGCATTACATCGTGAATGGCCAGAAAACCTGGACCACACTGGGCCAGCACGCCAACATGATCTTCTGTCTGGTGCGCACCGACAAGACGGTCAAGCAGCAGGAGGGCATCTCGTTCCTGTTGATCGACATGGATACCCCCGGCGTCGAAGTGCGCCCGATCATCCTGCTCGACGGTACGCATGAAGTGAACGAAGTCTGGTTCTCGGACGTGAAAGTGCCCGTCGAAAATCTGGTCGGCAAGGAAAACGAAGGCTGGACCTATGCCAAGTACCTGCTGACCCACGAGCGCACGAATATCGCGGGTGTCGGGTTCTCGCAGGCCGGTCTGACGGCGGTCAAGCGCATCGCACGCGCCGAAATGTCGGGCGGCAAGCCGTTGATGGAAAACCCCCACTTTGCGGCACGTGTGGCGCAGGTCGAGATTGACCTGATGGCGATGAGCACGACAAACCTGCGCATCGTCTCCAAGGCGGCGTCGGGCGCAGCACCGGGCGTCGAGGCGTCCATGCTCAAGGTCAAGGGCACGATCATCCGTCAGGAAATCAACGATCTGGCGCGGCGTGCTGCCGGAGCCTATGCGATGCCCTTCGCGTCCGAAGCGATCGAAGGATCGAACCTTGCCCTGCCTGATCCGCTGAACGCGGGCCCTGTTGCGGCGCAATATTTCAACAATCGCAAACTGTCGATCTTTGGCGGCTCGAACGAGATCCAGCGCCAGATCATTGCCAAGACCATGATGGGAGGTGGCGCATGAATTTTGACCTGACCGAAGAACGGCAGATGCTGCAAGACAGCCTGCGGCGTTTCCTGCGCGACAAATACGGCACT
>JAGXHB010000149.1 GCA_024636425.1 Roseobacter sp. | reverse complement strand
GGCGCATGCGGCGATCGTTTCTTCCGCGCTTTTCGGGACCATCTCGGGCGGTCCGGTCGTCAATGTGCTGTCCACCGGCGTGCTGACCATTCCGATGATGCTCAAACGCGGGTTCAACAAGACCTTCGCCGGCGGTATCGAGGCCGCCGCGTCGTCGGGTGGCCAGATCATGCCGCCGGTCATGGGTGTCGCTGCCTTTGTACTGGCTGCCATGACGGCTGTGCCCTACCGCGAGGTGATCATCGCCGCGATCATCCCTTCGGTCGCCTATTTTGGCTGTCTGTTCCTGACCGTGGTCTTTCAATCGCGCAAACAGGGGATCAAGGCGGTCGGTGAAAAGACCCCGGACATGATGCTGAACCGGCAAGATGTCATCAACCTTGTGATGATCTTTGGCCCGATCCTGCTGATCCTATTCCTGCTTGTTACCCCAAAAGAAGCGATCGGCTGTGGCCCCATAGCGGGCTTGTTCGGTGTTCAGGCGATCGTTACAGAAACCACCTGCCGCGCCACCGATTTGCCGTTTCTGTTCCAGCTTGTGCAAAACAGCGCAGGCGATGCAGGGTCGGCAGGGTGGTGGGCCGTTGTTCTGCTTGCCTGTCTGTTCCTGCTTGACCCAAGCTTTCGCGCGAAGCCAGGCCAGATCATCAGCGCATTGGCGGATGCGGGCATTCTGATTTCGACGCTCTATCTGATGTTCTTGTCGGTGTCGGTCATCGACTTTTGCCTGAACTTCACCGGGTTGTCGGGGTTCATTGCCCGCGACGTGCTGTCGGTTCTGCGCATGTTCGGGACCGAGCTGCAGGCGGGTGGCATCTTCCTTTTCGCGGCGCTGTTCGTCACGATGCTGATGTCGATCCTGCTGGGCATGGGGATGCCCACGGTGCCGGCCTATGTCAATGTGGCGCTGCTGATGGGGCCGTTGGTCATCGGCTTGGGCATCGCGCCCTTCACGGCACACATGTTTATTTTCTTCTTTGCCGTAGCGTCTGCCATCACGCCGCCCGTCGCCGTTGCAGCCTTTGCCGCCGCCTCCATCACCAAGGCTGATCCGATGCGGACGGGGATAGCTTCGGTGCGCGCGGGCGTGGTGATGTTTGTGCTGCCGTTCGTGTTTGTGTTCTATCCGGAGCTGTTGCTGATTGATGCGGCCAAAGCTGACCCTAACGCCCTGCCCGGCACCACGGCGTTTCTGGCAGGCTACAGCGCGGGCATCGACTGGTCCGGGCTGGCGCTGATCGTCGCACGGGTGATGCTGGGTCTTTATCTGCTGGCAAGTGCGCTGTCGCGGTTCGACAGGCATCGCCTTGGCGCGCCAGAAACGGGGCTGCGTCTGGCCCTCGCCCTTGGTGTCGTAATGCACAGCCCGATGATCTGGGGACCAGCCGTCGCCATCGCCGCTGCCTATCTGGCCTGGTACGCGATCAGCCCGATACGGTCTGCACAGCCATCCCGCCTATAGCCGCGTCAGCCACAGGGCAAGTTCAGGAAACAGGATCAACAGCGCGACCAGCAGCATCGAACATCCCATATAGGGAAATGCGGAAAGGTAGATCTCGCGCATGGTGGTGTCTTTGGGCGCTACCCCCTTCATCACGAAAAGCAACAATCCAAAGGGCGGCGTGGTAAAGCTGATTTCGAGCGCCAGCAGAATGATGAGGCCAAACCAGATCGGATCGAATCCCAGCGTTGCCGCCAACGGGAAAAAGATCGGGACGGTCAGCAGCATCATTGAGATCTGCTCCATGAACATGCCAAGCAGGAGGAGCACGCCGAACATGACCAGTAACATGGCAACCGGTGCCAGATCAAAGGAGGTCGCCCAGCGGATCAACCCGCTGGATGCGCCCGAAAACGCCAGAAGCTGGCTAAACGTGGCCGAGCCGAAAACAATGAGGTAGGCCATCAACGTTACGCGCAACGCGCCTATGATCGACTTCTTCATTGCTTCCCATGTCAGGCAACGGAACAATACGGCAAGGATCAACACACCAAGCGCACCAAATGCCGCGGCTTCGGACGGGGTGATCAGGCCACCGACCATGCCGATCACGATCACGATCATCACCGACAGCATCGGCAGGACATCGCCGCACAGCAGCTTCATCTTCTGGCCAAAGCTCAGCGTCTCTACCTCGTATGCCGGGGCGGCTGAGGGATCGATTTTGGTCTGGATATAGATCGTCGCGATGTAGAAGCTGGCAAGGATCAGGCCGGGGATAATGCCCGCGATCAGCAGCGCGCCCACATCAATCCGCGCCAGGGTGGCCAGCAGCACCGCCAGTGCAGAGGGCGGGATGATGATCGCGAGCCCGCCGGTGCCAAGGATCGGGCCGATCGACATGTGTTTTTTGTACCCGCGCGCCGTCATCTCCGGCACCATCAGGCTACCCAACAGTGCGGTTGAGCCCATCGAAGAGCCGGACAATGTGGAAAACGCGGTGCCGCCCAGTACCGTCACATAGGACAATCGGCCCGGCAGCTTGCCCAGCAAACGGTCGATGGCATTGAACATGCGCGCGCCAAGGCCAGTGTAAAAAAAGATCTCGCCCATCAGCAAAAACAGCGGGATCGGGACGAGCGCATAATTCGTCAGACCGCCGAAGCCGTTGTCGAGCAGCAGGGTGACCCCCTTCGCGCCGCCCATAAAGAACCACGCTCCAAGGATATTGGCCGCCAGAAAAGCCAAGGCCACAGGCATGCCGATTGCCATGAGCACCAGAATGGAGCCCAGCAAGATGGCAAGCGATTCAAACCATTCCATTATTCGTGTATCCCTGCTTCGCCGGAATGCATCAGGTCACTGCCAAAGACAAAACGGGAGAATTCAATTGCCATCAGGCCAAAGCTGATGGGGAAGGCGATGGTGAGTATCCATTTCGGAAAGTAATAGGCGCGCACATCCAGATCGTTGCGGGCGATATTTCCAAGGAAAAGCTCTGCCCCCTTCCAGGCCAGGATCAATGATACGATCACACAAAGCATAGCGACCGAACGGCTGACAATGCGCCGCGCCCGGCCGGGCAACGAAGCCGTGACCAGTTCGATATGCACGTGCCCCTTTTCCCGCACGAGCCAAGGTGCCCCCAACATCGTCATGTACAAGATTGCATACTCAGCCGAGGTGAAAAGCCACGCAAAGGGCTGAAGCCCCGCGTTCCGCATCACGACAGAGGTGATGACCGATACCATGAGCCAGACCAGCATCATCCCGGCAATTACGGCCATCGCGTAAAGGAACGTTCGATAGATCTTGCCGGTCAGTTCCATGATCTCGCCCTTTGCCAAAGAAAATGCGGCGCGCCAGTCATCCGGCGCGCCGCCAAGGTTCTTACATTTTCGACTTATCGTAGAAGAGTTCGATCAGTTGGTCATAGTTGGCGTCGCCTTGGGGGCTTTCTGCCATCAGTGATTTCATCCGGTCCCATGTGCTTTGGGTCGCGGCCCCAAGATAGGCCTCGGCTGCTTCACCTTCCAAGGTGATGATCTGCATCCCGGCTTCTTCCAGCTTGGCGAAATCTTCGTCACGCACGGCACCCAGCTTGGCGGCGGAGTCCTGTTCGTGCTGGATTGCGACATCCTGCAAGATGGTGCGCGCTTCCTCGGACAGGGAATTCCACTTTTCAAGGTTCACGATGGTGCCAAGGTCGGTCGAAAAGAAACAAGGTTCGATGCGGTAGTTCAGGAACTCGTTCCATTTGAGGTCGATCAAGCCGATCTGTGTCCAGCCTGTCGCGTCCACAATGCCACGCTCGAGCGCGGAATATACCTCGGTCGTTGGCAGGTCGATCACCTGAGCGCCAAGATAGTCTGTGAAGAACGCGTTATAAACGGCGTTGCCACGCAGCTTCAGGCCGGAAACATCCAGATTGCCGCCATCGTCCAGCGTTGGTTCATTGCGCGTCCACAGGTTGTAGCAGACACCGGAATCGAACCAGCCAAGGTATTTGACGCCCATCTTTTCCTGATGGATCTGGTCGATCAGCTCAAGACCGCCGTTTTCGCGGGTTTCGACAGCCGTCAGGTTCGAGGTCACCAACGCGTCTTTCTCGGGCAGGGCACCGGCGTAAAAGCTGCCGGGTGTATAGACCATATCCACAACGCCGGACCGCACCGCATCTGGCTGCTGGAACATGCCGATGGCTTCGGGGCCGCCGCGCACTTCGATCTGAATGACGCCTTCACCGGCGGTGTTCACCTTCTCGACAAACTCCAGAAAGGATTTGGTGTAGATCAGCGATTCTGGAAAGGCGTGAACCGCTGTCAGCGTGTCTTGCGCCATGGCGGTCGATGTCAGTGCTGTGCTGGCAAGGATTGCGCCGATAAACGTATGTTTCATCTTGTGGTACTCCCGGTTGGTGGGCGCTTTTGTGGCCCCGTTTTGGTTTCACCCCGGCCCTTTTGCGGACCGGTGTGTCTTAGGTCGTGGGCATAACCCACGGATGCGCTGCCAATCTGGCGGCACGAAACCTGGCAATTTGATCGTTGTGTTGCGCGGTCAGGTCGATGTCATCCCAGCCGTTCACCAGCTTTTCTTGCCAGACCGGATCAAGATCGAAGCGGACATCATGCCCGCCAATCATGGCTGTCCCTGTCTCAAGATCTACGCTGACTGCAACGGCATCACTGCCCATGCCCCCGATCAGGTCTTCAATCTGTTCCTCTGGCAGGCGCGCGGGCAGCAAACCGTTATTGACCGCGTTGCTGGCAAAGATGTCGCCAAAGCTGGGCGCGAACACCGCCTTGATGCCGAAATCGACGAGTGCATACACCGCAGCCTCGCGGCTTGAACCACTTCCAAAATTGCGCCGTGTGATCAGAACATCTGCACTGGCATGGCGGTTCAGCACATGATCCGGCAGATCCTGCCGCGCGTCATGCAACAGGAAACCGCCATAGCCGTCACTGCGCGGTGCCGACATGAACCGCGCCGGTATCAGCTGGTCGGTATCCACATTTGCCTGCGCAAGAGCGACGGCGCGGCCTTCGATTTTGGTCCAGCCGGTCATGTCCGCCCTTCCATCAGGATGCGCACGTCCGTCAGATGTCCGGTGACGGCAGCCGCGGCAACCATCGCGGGGCTCATCAGGTGGGTGCGGGCACCGCGCCCCTGTCGCCCTTTGAAATTGCGGTTGGTCGACGAGGCGCAGCGTTTACCCGCATCGACCCTGTCGCCATTCATGCCGACGCACATGGAACAGCCCGACCTGGCCCACTCCAGCCCGGCTTGAGTAAAGATATGCGCCAGCCCTTCATCCTCGGCCTGCTTTTTAACTGCGGAAGACCCCGGCGACACCAGCCCGGGCACACGCGCTTTACGACCAGCGAGAACGGACGCGGCAAGGCGAAGGTCTTCGATCCGACCGTTGGTACAAGATCCGATAAACACCTGATCGACCGCGATCTGATCCAGCCGTGTGCCAGCGGTCAGCGCCATATACTCCAACGCAGCCCGCGCCTGTTCCTGCTTGGCCCCCTCCAACGTTGCCGGATCGGGAACTGTTGCGGTGATCGGCAAGGCATCTTCGGGCGACGTGCCCCATGTCACGGTTGGCGCGATGTCGGCGGCGTCTATCATGATCTCGCGATCGAATGCGGCACCCGCATCCGATTTCAGTCCGGACCAGTCAAGCAAGGCCTGATCCCACTCCGCACCCTTGGGCGCGAAATTGCGCCCCTTGATATAGTCGAACGTCACCTGATCCGGTGCCACCAGCCCCAGTCGCGCCCCACCTTCGATGCTGAGGTTGCACAGGGTCAGGCGCCCTTCCATCGTCAGCGCCCTGACCGCGCTGCCGGCGTATTCGATCGCATGGCCGCGCGCGCCGTCGGCACCTAGCCGGGCAATCCAGTGCAGGGCAAGATCCTTGGCCGATACGGCTGGCCCAAGTGCGCCGTCGACAGTGATCCGCATGGTCTGTGGCCGCCGCTGCCAGATCGTCTGGGTCGCCAGAATATGCGCTACCTCGGTCGCACCGACCCCAAAGGCCAGCGCCCCGAACGCACCATGGGTGGATGTGTGGCTGTCACCGCAGTTGATCAACAGGCCGGGCAAGGTCAGCCCCTGCTCTGGCCCGATGACATGGACAATTCCTTGTCCCGGATCGCGCAGATCAAACAGTCGCACACCATGCGCCTTGGCATTGCGCCCCAGCGTGTCGATCATGCGACGGATGTCAGCGGCAACCTCTCCCGCGCGGGTGGGGGCATAGTGATCGACGACGCCGAAGGTCAGATCGGGGGCGGCCACCTTCATGCCGCGGCTTTCCAGCTTGGCGAAGGCGTGATGCGATCCTTCGTGAACCAAATGCCGGTCCACAGACAAAAGCGAAGTGCCATCCTCGCGCTGCATGATTTCGTGCGCTGCCCAAAGTTTGGCAAAAAGGGTTTGCGGTGCGGTCATTCCGCAGCCTCTTTACGGGCGGGTTTGATGATCGGTTCCCAATGCCGACCTTCACCTGCACCCACACGGCTTAGCGACATTTCAAGGCGGAACATGTCGGGCCGGTACAGCGCTGCGAGATATTCCACGCCCCGTCCGTCGGCATCCTTGACCACGCGGTCCAGCGACAAAAGCGGCGCGCCGATGCTGACGCCAAGCACCTCGGCCACATCGGGCGACGCTAGCGTGGCGCTGACCGTCTGGTGCGCGGCATCAACCTTGACCCCCGACCGTTCAAGCAGCCGGAAAAGCGGCGTTGTCGCCAGTTCGGCCTCGGTATAGTTCTGTGCGATCTCTTCCGGCACCCATGTCGTCAGATGGGAAAACGGCTCTCCTTCGACCAGACGCAGGCGCACAGCCGCCTGAACACGCGCATCAGGCTGCAGGCCCATCGCCACCGCAACGCCACCGGGTGCCGTGCCATAGCTGAACGACAAAAGCCTTGCAGTCGTGTTCTGACCCATCTCGACCAGTTGCGGCATGAGGGTGTTGAAATCAGCCGCGAGCGATGGTTGAACCTTGGGTGCGCAGACAGTGGTGCCAGACCCGGCACGGCGTTCGATCAGACCGTCGGCTTCCAACGCATCCAGCGCGCGGCGCACAGTCACGCGCGACACATCAAGGGTGACGGCCAGCTTTTGCTCTCCGGGCAGTACCGCGCCGGGCGCGTGAACGCCGCGCATGATCTCTTCGTGCAGATGCAGATAGACGCGCCGCGCCTTCCCCCCCTCGGGAAGCCCCCTGCCCTTTAAAGATACTGGTCGAAGCGTCATGAAAGCCCTCTCAATTCAACTCAACCCTAGCGACGGATTTTACAAACGCAAGAAATCTATATGGTCAAAGTCGAAATATTTGACCTATGCACATCAAATAATCTGTATTACAAAAAATACAGGTTAGACAAAGGAGCCACCATGCCCGTTATCGAACTTCATGTGATGCAAGGATACAGTGATGCCGAAAAGTCCCGGCTTTGCGAGGCACTGACCCATGCAGTGCGGATCGTCGTCCCTGCCCCGCCCGAAGCCGTAACTGTCATGATCCACGAGCTGAACCCCGCCGGATATATGCGCGGCGGCCAGCATCGCACCCCCGCGCCAGCCCTTGCAGACCCGATCACATTGGTGCGCGATTATCTGACCGCAATGGAAGCACGCGACATCGATAAGGCGGGCGAGATGCTGGGCGCCGGTTTCACGATGACCTTCCCCGGCAGCGCCCCGATGACCAAGCTTGAAGACCTCATCGACTGGGCCAAACCCCGATATAACCACGTCGCCAAATCCTATGAAGGATTTGATGCACTCCAGACGCCCGGTGACGCTACCGTCGTCTATTGCCGGGGTACCCTCTCAGGCGAATGGCCCGACGGAACCGCCTTTGACGGCATCCGGTTTATCGACCGGTTCGAGGTGACCGACGGCGTGCTGACCCGGCAAGACGTCTGGAACGACATTGCAGAAACAAAGGCAAACGCATGACGCAGGATATTGACCCGATCACGCTGGCCGTTCTTGCAGGCCGGATGGAGCAGATCGCTGACGAGATGGACGCAACGCTGTTTCGCGCGGCCTTCAACCCGATTATTGCCGAGGCGCATGACGCGTCGCACGGGCTTTATCACGCGGTGTCGGGCGATACGCTGGTGCAAGGCAAATCCGGCTTGCCAATCTTTGTCGGCGTCATGTCCTTTGCCGTGAAAGCTGTCATCGACAAGGCTGCTGAAAACGGCGACCTGGAAGACGGTGACATTTACATCTTCAACGATGCGCATCTGGGTGGCACGCACCTGAGCGATATGCGTCTTGTCAGACCTTATTTCCACGACGGTAAGCTGTTCTGCTATCTCGCCTCGGTGGGGCACTGGCATGATGTGGGCGGTGCCGTTCCGGGCAACTACAATCCGGCTGCAACAGACGCGTTTCAAGAGGCGTTCGTGCTGCCCCCTGTTCGTCTGGCCAAAGCGGGCAAGGTGCAGACGGATATCATCGACATTCTCATGCGGAACACACGTCTGCCGCAGTCTGCTCAGGGCGATCTGAATGGCCAGCTTGGGGCGCTTGATCTGGGGGTCAGACGGTTGGACGAGCTGCTGGCAGAGTACGGTGCCGACACCGTGCGTGCCGCCCTAGACGCGCTTGGCGATCGTGCTGAAGTGCTGATGCGCTCGGAACTGATGGATCTGCCCGACGGTCGTTGGGAGGCCGAGGATTTCCTGGATAACGATGGCATCACCGATGTACCGCTCAAGATCAAGGTGTCGCTTGAGATCAAAGGCGACACCATGACGCTGGATTTTGCGGGCACTGCTGACCGTTGTGCCGGACCCGTAAATATCGCCCTGCCGACAGCCGTGGCCACCGCCTATGTCGCGATCAAACATATCTTTCCCAGTCTCCCTGCCAATGCTGGTGTCATGCGACCGATCGATGTCAGAATTCCAGATGGCTCCCTTCTTTCCGCGCCCTTCCCTGCCCCTGTTGGCGGCTACACAGAGACTATTTTGCGCATGATCGACGTGATCTTTGCCGCCGCATCCCAAGCAGCCCCCGAGCGTGTGGTGGCCAATGCTTACGGCACGATCAATGCGCTGTCGATTTCCGGCAAGCGCGCAAACGGGCAACCTTGGGTCATGTTCAGCTTTTACGGTGGCGGCCATGGTGGGTCGGCCGAAAGCGACGGTCTGAACCATGGCAATGCGCCTATTTCGACAGCAACGATTCCACCCCTGGAAATACTCGAAGCGGCCTATCCGATCATGTTCAAGCAATGGGCGCTGCGGCCTGACAGTGCCGGTGCCGGCATGCACCGTGGCGGGATGGGTGCCACCTATGAAATCGAAGTGCTTGAGAAAGACGCGACCGCGTTTCTGTTCGGCGAACGCGGACGGTTCGCGCCGCAGGGTGCTGCCGGCGGTGGTGAGGCGGCGATGAATGTCTTTGCCTTTGAACAGGACGATGGCTGGCACACCCCCCCGATGGCATCCAAGATGGTCGGGATAAAGCTCAAGCGCGGGCAATCCGTTCGGTTGGACACACCCGGTGGTGGTGGGTATGGCAATGCCACAAATCGTGCGCCCGAAGATGTCGCGCGTGATGTCAGAGGCGGTCTATTGTCACCCGAATATGCAACCCGGACATACGGCCCGACATGGAAAGAGGTGACGCAATGACGACTTCAAACCGTATGATCGGTGTCGATGTCGGTGGCACCTTTACCGATATTTTCGTGCTGGACGAGGCAACCGGCATCGCCGAGGTCGCCAAAGTGCCGACAACCCGGCCCGACCAGTCCGGGGGCTTTCTCTCTGGCATCCGGGCACGTGTCGATGATCTGACGACCGTATCTGTCGTCGTGCACGGCACAACTGCTGGCACCAATGCCCTGCTGGAACGTAAGGGTGCCAAGATCGGCGTCATCACCACGATGGGCCTGCGCGACGTGCTTGAAATGCGCCGCCGTGACCGGCCCCGTACCTGGGGCTTGCGCGGCGATTTCGCCCCTGTCGTCGAGCGCGCCTTGCGGCTTGAAGTGTCCGAGCGCACGCTGGCAGACGGCACGGTTCGTACCCCTGTTGATCTGGATGGCGTGCGCGCTGCGGCACAGAAATTGATCGATGAGGGCTGCCTTGCCTGCGCGATCCTTTTTGCCAACAGCTATGCAAATGCGGAAAATGAACGTCTTGCTGTTGATGCTGTACGCGCCCTCTGGCCGAACGCACATGTGTCTGCATCCTCTGAAATCCTTCCGGAGATCCGCGAATTCGAACGCTTCTCGACGACCGCCCTTAATGCGTATCTCCAGCCCGAGGTTTCAGGCTATCTCGCTCGGTTAGAGACTGCTTTGAAAGAGGGTGGCTTTGCCGGTGAGTTCATGATCGTGCAGTCGAATGGCGGGGTCATGGGCGTTGATACAGCGGCCCGTCTGCCTGTTCGTACAGCCTTGTCCGGTCCTGCTGCGGGGGTCATCGCGGCGGGCTACATTGCCGAAGCAGCCGGATTTCCCGATGTCATCACCGGCGATATGGGTGGCACGTCGTTTGATGTAAGCCTGATCGCCAAGGGGCGGTCGATGTTATCGCAACAGACCTCCATCGACTTCGGAATGGTTGTCCGCTCCCCCATGATCGAAATTACCACAATCGGTGCGGGTGGCGGGTCGATTGCTTGGGTCGATAAAGGGGGATTATTGAATATCGGACCCGAAAGCGCAGGGTCTACACCAGGGCCTGTCGCTTATGGTCAAGGAAACACACGCCCCACCGTCACGGACGCCAACGTCGTTCTGGGGCGGATTGATCCGGACAATCCCATTGGTGGCAAGCTTGAGCGGCTGGATGTCGAGGCGGCGATGGCCGCCATCCTTGAGCATGTAGGCAAACCGCTGAACCTCGATGCATTGCAGGCCGCAGAAGCGATCTTGCGCGTTGCCAACAGCCGGATGGCAGGGGCGCTTCGATTAGTCTCTATCGAGCGGGGTTTCGACCCTAAACGCTTTGCTTTCATGCCGTTTGGCGGCGGCGGCGCATTGCATTCCGGCGCGATGCTGGCCGAAGTCGGGCTGGCGCGCGCCATCGTGCCCCGCTACCCCGGTGTCACGTCCGCGATGGGTTGCGTTATTGCGGACATGCGGCAGGATTTCGTTCAGACCATCAATGCAATGCTGTCGGGAATCGATCTCAATGGCCTTACCAACTTCATGCAGTCTCATGTTGAGAGCGGACTTGCGACCTTGGACGCAGCACGTAGCACATTCGAGCGCCGCGATACCGAATTCACATTGGACATGGCCTATCTGGGGCAGACGCACACGGTAGCGGTGCCCTTGCCAGTGAAGGTGGCAGACGGCAAGGTCACGCCCCCCACGGAGGAGGAGATCAGAACGGCCTTTGACAGTGCCTATCGTGCGACATACGGGCGACTGCTGGAAAACGGGACGCGGCGGGTCATCAACCTGCGCTCTGCCGTGACAGGACGG
>JAGXHB010000148.1 GCA_024636425.1 Roseobacter sp. | reverse complement strand
CGCATCTGAACGAGTGGGGCATCCCTCAGATGCTTGGCTTTGGGCCGATTGAATCGTCCCTGACCCCGCAGGCGGAAATGCAATATGCGCAGCTTTGGCACGCGATCGTCAGCTTCGTTCTGATGGCCGTCATCATCGCGCATATCTACATCGGGACGCTTGGTATGGAAGGCGCGTTCGAGGCGATGGGTTCGGGTGATGTCGATCTCGAATGGGCCCGCGAACATCACAGCCTTTGGGTCGACGAGGTTGTGACGGACGAGAAAAAACCCGCCAGCACCGCGCATCCTGCTGAATAAGATGCGGCGCGTGGTTGGGATCGGTGCCTTGCTTCATGCAGTCACCGGTCCTTATATAGCCGGAAGCAAGATGCCGATGCAGCGCATCACAGCCACAGAAGATCAAAGCGACGTGATGAATGACCTGCGTGACGCCACGCAACAGAAGGATACAGAATGAAAGCCTTTATCGCAGCACTGGTGGCCCTTGTCGTCATTTCCTTCGGGATGAATTACGGCCTGAACAATGCCGGCTTTTCCTCGGCCAATGTGACGTCTGACAGCAATGTCCGTCTGGGCGACTGATCGGCTGTAGGCCAAGGCAGGCGCGCGAGACAGTGCATTCCCTGATCATCCACATGCCCGGCAGCACTGCGCGGCGTCCCAACGTCGACAGGCTGTTGCAGGATCTACCCGACGCGCAGGTCGTCGATGCCGTCAATGGCCGCGATCCGCATCAGATCGCCGAAGTTAAAACCTTTGCAGGCGATCTGCATGAACCGCAGTATCCCTTTGCGCTGACGCCCGGCGAGATTGGCTGTTTTCAGAGTCACCGCAAATGCTGGGAACTCATTGCCAAGTCAGACTCACCGTATGCCTTGGTGGTTGAGGACGACGTCGCCATCTCACTCCCGCAGATGGCGCAGTCCCTTACCCTGATTCAAGCTCATATGACGCCGGATATGTTCGTTCGGTTACCCATGAAGAAGCGAGAAGCTGGTCCTGAGTTCGCTCGAGATGGCAAAGTAAGCGTGTTCCTTCCAAAGCGGATCGGCTTGCAGACGGGTTGTCAGATCGTCGGACGCGCGGCGGCGCAGCGCCTGTTGGCTCGGTCAGAGCAGATCGACCGGCCAATTGATACGTGGTTGCAGATGCACTGGGTCACCGGCCAGCCTATCCACGCGCTGCTTCCCAACGGCGTGACGGAAATCGCAAACCAGATCGGCGGGTCGACCATTCAGCAAAAAACCCGCACCAGCGGCAAGCTGATGCGGGAATTGCGGCGCACGTGGTATCGCGCGCAGGTGGCTCTACGGCCGCAGCGTCCTTAGCTGGGGGCTTTGGTCGTGCGCAGATAGGGCAGGATCTTGTTGAAGGCACCGAACTTGGCTTCGGCATCTTCATCCGACAACGTCGCAGGAATGATCACGTCATCACCGACATTCCAGTTTGCAGGCGTTGCAACGCCCTTGCCCGACGACATCTGCAAGCCATCCAGCGCACGCAGGACTTCGGCAAAGTTGCGCCCCACGGTCATGGGATAGGTCATCGACAGCTTCAGTTTCTTGTCGGGACCGACGATGAACACGGCGCGGACGGTCGCGCTGTCGGCGGGGGTGCGGCCATCGGGCAGATAGGCTTCGGCAGGCAACATGTCGAACGCCTTGGCCACCTTGAGATCATTGTCGGCGATGATCGGGAATCCGGCTTTGGCCCCGCCGAATGTTTCGATGTCGGTCTTCCACTTCTTGTGGTCTTCGACACCATCAACGGAAATGCCCATCACCTTGGTGCCGCGCTTTTCCCATTCATCGGCCAGTTGCGCCACAGCACCAAATTCGGTCGTGCAGACTGGCGTGAAATCCTTGGGGTGCGAGAACAGGATCGCCCAGCTGTCGCCGATCCATTCATGCAGGTTGATCGACCCCTGATCGGTTTCAACAGTCAGATCCGGGATGGTGTCATTGATGCGCAAGGACATTAATATTCTCCGATATGCGGTTTCAGTTTTGGGTTCTCTGACTATGTAAGGCTTTGCCGCGCCGGTTTCACCCCCTGACTTGCAGGTGCGACACGGCAGTGACATGGTGTGACCAAGGACGCTGGGGTTTTCCCCGGATGCCACGAAACAAAAGGAATTTTCATATGCTCGAGAAACGCGAATTCTATATCAATGGTGAATGGGTCTCGCCCTCCAAGCCAAACGATTATCACGTCATTGATCCCTCAACGGAAGAGCCCTGCGCCGTGATTTCACTGGGCGATCAGGCTGATACCGATGCCGCCGTGGCCGCTGCCAAGGCCGCATTGCCGGGCTGGATGGCGACGCCACCTGCCGAACGGATTGCGCTGCTGGAAAAACTGCTTGAGGTTTATCAGGCCCGTGCCGAAGACCTTGCAAAGGCGATGAGCACCGAAATGGGTGCGCCGATGGATCTGGCCCGCTCCTCCCAGGTCGGGGCAGGCACTTGGCACCTTAGCAATTTCATCAAGGCCGCCAAGGAATTCAAGTTCGACCAGCCGCTGAATGACAGCGCGCCCAACGACCGCATCATCCGCGAGGCGGTTGGCGTGGCTGGCCTGATCACCCCCTGGAACTGGCCGATGAACCAGATCACCCTCAAGGTCGGTGCGGCTGTTGTGGCCGGTTGCACGATGGTGCTGAAACCCTCCGAAGAAAGCCCGCTTGACGCGATGATCTTTGCCGAGTTGATGGACGAGGCCGGCTTTCCCAAGGGCGTGTTCAACCTTGTGAACGGTGATGGCGTTGGCGTTGGTAGCCAGCTTTCGTCGCACAAGGACGTGGATATGATCAGCTTTACCGGATCGACCCGCGCGGGCACGCTGATTTCCAAGGCGGCTGCGGATACCCTCAAAAAGGTGCATCTGGAACTGGGCGGCAAAGGCGCGAACCTGATCTTCAACGATGCAGATGACAAGGCGGTCAAGCGCGGAGTCCTGCACATGATGAACAACACCGGGCAGTCCTGTAACGCGCCAAGCCGGATGCTGGTGCAGGCCGATGTTTACGACAAAGCCGTCGAAGAAGCTGGCAAGGTCGCGTCAGAGGTCACCGTTGGCCCCGCCTCCGAAGATGGTCGCCACATCGGCCCCGTCGTGAACGAGACGCAGTTCAACAAGATCCAGGATCTGATCCAGAAGGGCATCGACGAAGGCGCACGTCTGGTCACGGGCGGCACAGGGCGTCCCGACGGTCTGAACCGCGGGTTCTTTGTGAAGCCGACTGTCTTTGCCGATGTCACCCCTGACATGACCATCGCACGCGAAGAAATCTTTGGCCCGGTTCTGTCGATCATGAAGTTCGACACCGAAGAACAGGCTGTCCAGATCGCGAATGACACGGTCTACGGCCTTACCAACTATGTCCAAAGCCAGGATGGTGCGCGCCGCAACCGTCTTGCCCGCCAGTTGCGGTCGGGCATGGTCGAAATGAACGGTCAAAGCCGCTCTGCCGGGTCGCCCTTTGGCGGCATGAAGCAGTCCGGCAATGGCCGCGAAGGCGGCATGTACGGGATCGAGGATTTCACCGAGATCAAGGCCGTATCCGGCTGGGCCGCTGAATAATACGCCTGCCCACTGAACGAAACCCAAAGGCCGCTCCGAAAGGGGCGGCCTTTTTCAGTGGATAGCCTTGGCAAACTGAGGCCTTTCCCAACAGCATCCGAGTGCTGTAAGCCCGTTGGCAACCGTTGAAAGAGGGATAGGCATGATCTACGCACAACTGCACGGTCGCCTTGGCAATCAGATGTTTCAATACGCCGCCGCCCGTGCGCTGGCGGCGCGGCTGTCGGTGCCCTTCACGCTTGACCCCAGACGCGCCGTTTACAAAAACGAAGGCGTGCTGACCCGCGTCTTTGACCTTGACCTGGCAACGCCCGCGCATTTGCCGCCCGCACAGCACGAACAGCGCATCGCCTACTATATCTGGCGCGGCTTTGGTCTAAGCCCGAAGATCTACCGCGAAAATGGCTTGGGCTATAATCCGGCCTTCGAGACGCTGCCGGATGACACCTATCTGCACGGCTATTTTCAAAGCGAGCGATATTTCAGACTTATCGCGGACGACATCCGCGCAGCCTTCGTGCCGCGCCATACAATGTCCGCGCAGAACGCTGCCATGGCTGACAGAATTGCGGCAGGCCCGTCCGTATCGCTGCACGTGAGGCGCGGCGACTATCTTGAGGTCGGGGCACATGGCGTCTGCGATCAGACCTATTATGACGCGGCCCTTGCGGCAGTGACCGAAGGCCAGCCTGCCCCAACGGTGTTTGTCTTTTCCGACGATCCGCAATGGGCCAAGGACAACCTGCCGGTGCCGTACGAAAAGGTCGTCGTGGATTTCAACGGGCCGGATGCGGATTATGAAGATATGCGGCTGATGTCGCTGTGTCAGCATAACATCACCGCAAATTCGTCTTTCAGCTGGTGGGGCGCGTGGTTGAACCGCAATCCCGACAAGCGGGTGGCCGCCCCGAAGAACTGGTTCAGCGACCCGAAACTGGCCAACCCGGATATTCTGCCCGCCGGCTGGATCAGAGTTTAGAGGGCAGCTTCACGAAAACCTGACTTGGCGCGGGCGCGTCATGGCTTAAGTCCCTACGGATGAACAGACATAACATCTCCCGCCGCGGTATGATCGCCGGCACCGCAGCCCTTCTGGCAGTCCCCGCACTGGCGCAGCAAAGCGATTGGGCAAGGCTTTCCAACGCCGCAGAGCCGCTTGATCAGCTTCATGCGATCCGCATCAGCAAAGCGGGCGAGGTCGTCTTTAGCAACGTGTTTCGTGGACCGGCCGAGTCGCGTGCAGTGCCGATCAAATCCGTGTCGAAGACGATCGTAGCGGCCCTGACCGGGGCGGCGATTGATCGCGGCGAAGTACCAGATCTGAATGCGACCATCGGCAACCTCGCACCCCGCCTGATCCCCGACGGGGCCGATCCGCGCGTTTCAGACATCACCATCGGGGAACTGGTGACGATGCAGGCCGGGCTTGAGCGGACATCCGGGGGCAATTATGGCGCGTGGGTTGCCAGCAGCAACTGGGTCGCTGACGCGCTGTCCCGCCCGTTTGTCACGGAACCGGGCGCGCGGATGCTTTATTCTACCGGCAGCTTTCATGTCTTGGGGGCCGTACTGGCAGAGGTGTCGGGGCAATCGCTGTTGGCGCTGGCAAGGGAACGGCTGGGCCGTCCGCTGGGCATTGATGTGCCCGCCTGGACCCGTGACCCGCAAGGCAGGTATCTGGGCGGAAACGAGATGGCACTGACACTGGAAGGGATGATCCGCTTTGGCGAAATGTACCGCCAGCAGGGCCGGTTTGACGGCAATCAGGTGCTGTCCGCCGACTGGGTAGAAGCGTCGTTCAAGCCGCAGACACGGTCGCCCTTCTCGGGGCTGAGCTATGGGCTGGGCTGGTTTCTGGGCCGCGCAAGCGGCGCAGATTTCGCGCTGGCGCGGGGCTACGGCGGGCAGATCATCTGCGTTGTGCCGTCGCGTGAGCTGACCATCGCGATAACGTCCGACCCGCTGCGCCCTGCACGCTCCGAAGGATATTTCGGCGACCTGATGCGCCTGATCGAAGACCAGATCCTGCCGATAGCGCGCAACGCCTAGAAAGGCGCTTTCGAGCGGACCTTGGTTGACCGACCGCCTTGAGGATGGTTGAACCGCAACTCTTCGGAATGCAGCATCATGCGCTCAAAATCCCGCGCTGCCCCTTTGGCATAGAACGGATCGCCCAAAATCGGATGCCCGAGGCTCAGCATATGCACACGCAGCTGGTGGCTGCGCCCTGTCTTGGGGCTCAGCCGGACGCGGGCCGTGTCGCCTTCGTCTTTCAGCAGCCGCCAGTCGGTCTGCGCAGGTTTGCCGGTGTCGTGGCACACCATCTGCAAGGGCCGGTTCGGCCAGTCCACGATCAAGGGCAGATCAATCGTGCCGGTCTTTTCCGCAGGTACACCCCAGACGCGGGCGACATAGGTCTTGCGTGTCATCCGCTTTTCGAACTGCAGCCCCAAATGCCGCTGCGCGTAAGGGCTTAGCGCAAAGATCATCACCCCGGATGTATCACGGTCCAGACGGTGAACCAGCAACGCATCGGGAAACGCCGCCTGCACCCGCGTCAGCAGGCAATCCGCCAGATGTTCGCCCTTGCCCGGCACGGACAACAGCCCTGCGGGTTTGTCGACCAGCAACACTTCGGCGTCTTCATGCAGGATGACCAAAGGATCCTGGGGCGGGCTATATTCTGTATCCATAGGTGTCCGTCTCAGATGTAGGGCAGGTTTTCAACCCACGCACCGCAAAGTGTCATCCCGCCTTCACCGCACGCATCTGCCGGAAGAGCGAGATCGAATAGATCACCAGCGCCAGCCAGATCAGTGGGAAGGCGATCATCCGCGCCCGCCCGAAGGGTTCATCGAACACCAGCACCGCACAGAGAAAGATCATCGTCGGCGCAATGTATTGCAAGATGCCGATGGTCGACAGGCGCAGCCGCTTGGCCCCGTTTGCATAAAGGATCAGCGGCACTGCCGTCACCAGACCGCACCCTACGAGCATCCATGTATCAAAGGTGGAGCCGACAGCGAAATGCGTCTCTCCCTGAGCGATCAGATAGCCCAGATAGACCAGCGCAGGGGCAAGCAGGATCAGCACCTCGAGCAGGAAACCCTGATTGGGGCCGATCGGCAGGCGTTTCTTGGCCAGCGCATAAAGCCCGAAGGTCAGTGTCAGGCTCAGCGCCACCCAAGGGAACTTTCCAGATTCAAGCGTCAGGATCGCAACCGCAACCGCCGCCAGCGCAATCGCCGCCATTTGCAGCTTTGACAACCGCTCGCCCAGCAGGATCGCGGCAAGCAGGATACTGAACAGCGGGTTGATGTAGTATCCCAAAGACGCGTCCAGTGCGTGGCCTGAGTTGACCGCCCAGATATAGATCCCCCAGTTCATCGAGATCAGCGCGGCCGTCACACATGCCATGGCCAGCGTGCGTGGCGAGCGAAACGCCTCGCGCAGGGTCGCTGTGCGTCCCAGAAGGATCAACACCAGCGCACCCACAGGGACAGACCAGATGATGCGGTGAACGACGATCTCGGCGGCAGGGATATGCGCGATGGCCTTCATGTAAAGCGGCAGGAACCCCCACAGGCCATACGCGCCGACCGCAAAGGCAAGCCCTTGGGGGGTGTCTTCTGATTTGGGGTTCAGATCGGCGGCGGTCAGGGTATCGGGGTTGCGCATATGGGGTCTCCTTGCGGCCCTGCTTACGCCCGCTGGTCCGGACCTTCCAGTGTCAAACCTTTGTGCGCTCTCCCGTGGGGTCGTACATCGGCTTCAGCGATGCGTCAGCCACGACCCGCGTGCCCGCAATGTCGATCTCGTAGGTCGAGGCAAGGACATCGGTAGCCGTTTCCCCCTTGCACGGCACATAGCCCATGCCGATAGCCCCGCCCAGATGGTGACCATAAGCACCGGATGACAAGAACCCCACGATCTGCCCGTCCCGCAAGATCGGTTCATTGTGGTACAGCAACGGTTCGGGGTCGGTCAGCTTGAACTGCACCAGTCGCGTGTTCAGCCCTTCATCCTTTTTGCGCAGCACCGCATCGCGCCCGATGAACGAAGCCTTGTCCGTCTTGACCGCAAACCCCAAGCCCGCCTCAAGTACATGATCCTCGCTGGTGATGTCATGGCCAAAGTGGCGAAAGCCTTTTTCGATACGCCCGCAGTCCATCATATGCATGCCGCACAGCTTCATATCCATGTCCTGACCGGCGGCCATGATCGTCTCGAACGCGTGGGCGGCCATGTCGGCACTCACGTAAATCTCCCACCCCAGCTCACCCACATAGCTGACGCGGTGCGCGCGGGCGATGCCGAGCCCGAGTTCGATGTCCTGCGCAGTGCCGAAGGGATTGACCGCATTGGTGAAGTCGTTGGGCGACACCTTTTGCATCAGGGCGCGCGCATTCGGCCCCATCACCGCCATGACCGCTTCGCCAGCCGTGACATCGGTGATGACGACGTTGAAATCCCCGACACGCCGGCGCATCCATGTTTCGTCCGCCAGCCGTGTCGCGGCAGGGGTGACGACCAGATAGGCGGTTTCGGACAGCCGCGTGATGGTCACATCCGCCTCGATCCCGGCGCGGTCATTCAGGAATTGGGTATAGACGATCTTGCCCGGCGCGACATCGAACTGCGCGCCGCCGATATGGTTGAGGAACGCAGTCGCATCGCGCCCCTCGACCCGGATCTTGCCGAAAGACGACATATCGTAAAGCCCGACATTACTGCGCACCGCTTTCAATTCAGCAGCGACGTTTTCGAAAAAGGTCTGCCGCTTCCAGCTATAGTCATAGGCAGGCGCTTGACCGTCGTTGGCGAACCAGTTCGCCCGTTCCCAGCCCGCCAATTCGCCCATGACGGCGCCGTGCTGCAAAAGCTGTGCATGAAGCGGCGAGCGGCGGATTCCCCGCGCCGTTGCCTTTTGCCGGTAGGGGAAATGGTCGGCATAAAGCAGACCCAGCGTTTCGCGTGACCGCTCAACCAGATAGGTTTTGTTGCCCTGGAACGGCTGCATCCGGCTGATGTCCACATCGCCCAGATCAAAGGGTTTGGCACCGTCCTGCATCCATTGGGCCAGCGCCATTCCGGCCCCGCCTGCTGACTGGATCCCGATCGAATTGAAACCGGCGGCAACCCATATATTGTCCATCTCGGGCGCAAGCCCCAGGTGGTAGGCGTCATCCGGGGTAAAGCTTTCGGGACCGTTAAAGAACGTATGTATCCCCGCCTCGGCCAGCATGGGCATACGGTTTACCGCAGCTTCAAGAATAGGCTCGAAATGGTCGAAATCCTCGGGAAGTTG
>JAGXHB010000147.1 GCA_024636425.1 Roseobacter sp. | reverse complement strand
GGACAGGCAAGGGCCGTCAGCCCAACTGGTACCGCGATTTGATCGCAAAAGGTGTATCGCCCGACGATCTGCTGATCTAAGGATTGCTGAAAGCATCGGAAAAAGAAAAAGGGTTTTCCAGCAATCGGAAAGCCCTTTTTTCTGACAGACAAAGGACCATACCATGACGATCCATATCGGCGCAAAACCGGGTGAAATTGCGAAAACAGTTCTGATGCCTGGAGACCCCTATCGCGCAAAATGGGCTGCCGAAACTTTTCTGGATGACGCAAAACTGGTAAACAATGTGCGCGGCATGCTGGGCTTTACGGGCACATGGAATGGCCACCCGGTGACAATTCAGGGGTCCGGTATGGGGATGCCTTCGTTGTCGATCTACGCGAATGAGCTGATTACCCAATATGATGCACAAACCCTGATCAGGATCGGTTCCTGTGGCGGGATGCAGCCCCATGTCGGCATCCGGGATGTCATCATCGCAATGACAGCAACGACGATTACCTCGCCGTCATCCGGTATTTTCCGCGAAATGAATTTCGCCCCCTGTGCGGATTGGTCATTGCTGCGCGCAGCCGTCGCTGCCGCCGAAGCGAAAGGCACGAAAACGCATGTGGGCGGGATCTATTCATCGGATGTCTTTTACGCCGAACGCCCCGATCTGGACGAGCAAATGGTGCGCCACGGAATATTGGGCGTCGAGATGGAGGCGGCAGAGCTTTATACGCTGGCCGCTCGCCATGGCCGCCGCGCCCTCGCTGTGCTGACCGTCAGCGATCACCTCCAGACCGGTGAGGCCCTGCCAGCCGAAGATCGTGAGCGGTCGTTCGGGGATATGGTCGAGATTGCCCTGCAAGCCGCCTTCGCCGACACCTGATCCCCGCGGTAAGCGCGGACGCTCCGTGGGGGATTTCAGACCATTTGGAACATAAGGCCCGCGAAAGGCATCATCAGGTTCCGTGATTGCCGGTGTAGCCATTCGGGCGTGGTGACTGCCAGTTGCCAAGGGATGCCGGATCGGGCGCAAAGACTTCGACCAGCAGAGGATGGCAGGCGGATGTGTCCGAGGAATGTTCTGCCGAACAATCTCCGCCCGGGCACGCGCTGAGCCCGCCGAGCAGATCGATTTCAGCAAAGAACTCCAGATAGTCGCCGGGACGGACCGGGCTTGCCTTCATGAAATACTGGCCGGTATCGCGGGTAAAGCCCGTACACATGAAGACATTCAGCACATCGTGCACATGGGGTTCAGCCTGTTCAACCGGCATATCCATATGCGCCGCCAAAGCGCGTGTCAGATTGGAGTGGCAGCAGTGGTGGTACTGCCCTCCAGCAAGCAGGTTATGGGTGTAAGGGTCGCAGCGGGTGCCGATGACGTCATGCACGGACCCGCCGAAACTGTCCTTGCCGTACCAGTCAAGCGTGTCGTGGGTGATCGTTGCCATCGGGCGCATCGCGGGAAAACTGGACCACAGGCGATCTCCGGTCGTCACATGGGTGCCGTGCAACGCACGCGTTTTGCCGGAATAGAACCGTTCTTTCAGATCACCCTGCGCCCAGAGATTCAGATCGCCCACCTGCGGCCCTTCAACGGATGTGATGCGGCAGAAATGACCCGCAGGTACGCTGAAGCAGGCGGCATCCCGGGGAAGGACCGTCACCTCATCAATCTTGCGAAGGGTTTGCCGCGCCGCCGTATAGAGCGTCATGTCGGGCTGCGGCAGCATATCCACCGGATAGCATATCACCGGTTTGACCGCGCGGCGGGCTTCTGCGTCGTCTGGTATCATGTGGTCTTCTCCTGTCATGCGTTTTGTCCTGCGATGCGTCCCGAAAACAGACATCCGCCCAGAAATGTCCCCTCGAGCGCGTTGTAGCCATGGTATCCCCCGCCGCCCAATCCGCTGGCTTCTCCCGCTGCGAAAAGCCCTTTGAGCACGGTTCCCGCCGGCGTCAGCACACGGCCCTGCATGTCAGTGTGCAATCCGCCAAGGCTTTTGCGGGTCAGTCATGCACGCCTCTCTTCGCGGCGACGCTAGACGACGGCGGGCCATAATGTCGAGAGCGTCCCTCAAAGAGGTCGCGAAGTCACCTTGGCCTTGCAGTCCCGCGGGGGTCCATCGGTTGCGGTATAGGCTTCCGCTCCGCAGGTCACACAGTGATAGAAATGGAGTGTATCGCGGTCCTTCGTGCTGTCTTTGCGCCAGCGGCAGTTACGCGTGCCTTTGTTGCACCATGCAAAATAAGCGACAAAGGCAAAGGCGACAAGAAGAGCGATAAGGGTGATCGGCATGAAATACAGTTAGCCCTTCCCGCATCAACGGGAAGGGCCACGCGGTCAAACGGAGCGTTCGACCATCATCTTCTTGATGTTGGCAATCGCTGCGGCAGGGTTCAGACCCTTGGGGCAAGTCTTGGCGCAGTTCATGATTGTGTGACAGCGGTAAAGTTTGAACGGATCTTCCAAATCATCCAGACGCTCGCCCGTCGCTTCGTCACGGCTGTCGATCAGCCAGCGATAGGCATGCAGCAGGGCGGCGGGGCCCAGGTAGCGATCGCCGTTCCACCAGTAGCTCGGGCAGGACGTGGAGCAGCAGGCACACATGATACACTCATAAAGACCGTCCAGCTTTGCCCGGTCATCGATCGACTGCTTCCACTCTTTTGCAGGCGCAGGGGTTTCGGTTTCAAGCCAAGGCTGGATCGAGGCGTGCTGAGCGTAGAAATGCGTCAGATCCGGGATCAGATCCTTGACGACAGGCATGTGCGGCAGCGGATAGATCTTGACCGCGCCTTTGACCTCTTCGACGCCATAGGTACAGGCCAGCGTGTTGATCCCGTCGATGTTCATCGCGCAAGAACCGCAAATCCCCTCGCGGCAGGACCGGCGGAATGTCAGCGTCGGATCAATCTCGTTCTTGATCTTGATCAGCGCGTCCAGAATCATCGGGCCGCAGGTATCCATATCGACAAAATATGTGTCGATCGCGGGGTTCTTGCCATCATCGGGGTTCCAGCGGTAGATCTGGAATTGCTTGAGGTTTTTGGCACCTTCGGGCTTGGGCCATGTCTTACCGGTCGTCATCCGGGAATTCTTGGGGAGCGTGAGCTGAACCATATCGCTTCTCCTGGTCTGGCGGGCCTTGGCCCATTCGTTTCATTACAGTCGCTTAGACCCTACGGTAAAGCGCATTTCCTTCGCCCTCGAAGGTGGTCTTGTACCCGCAGGACGTAATCATCGCACAAAGATCGCTGTCCCATTGATCGGCATGGCGGACCTCTATCAGGATGGCGTCGGGCAGCCAGCCGCCTTTTTGACCTTCGGTCAGCAAGGGGGTCATCACCATCTCCTCTGCTCCCTCGACGTCGATCTTGAGAACGCTGACATCGTGGTTTTTTGCCGCATCCGTGAAGGCGGACAAAGGCCGCGTTGGCACCAGCACACCACCAGTCCGCTGTTTCTTGCGCACCCGCTTGAGCGACGCCTGGCCGTAATTATGGCCGCGGAAATGAAGCAACGCTTCGCCATCCCTGTCCGACAAGGCGCAGCCTTCGATCCGGATCCGCTGGGCAAGGTCGTTCAGTCTGATATTCTGCCCTAACCGGCCAATCATCACCGGGTTCGGCTCAAAGGCAACAACACGCGAGCCCGTCCCGCAAGCAAGGCCGAGCGGGATCGAAAAAGCGCCGCAGTTCGCACCGATGTCGAGGACGAAAGCATTCTTTTCCTCAACCAGTTCGACCAACGCAAGAAGTGAGCGCAGCTCCGGCGGATAGCCGTCCAGCCAGATACACGATTCGGTATAGTTATCGCGCGGATCGACGATCATGCGGATGTCGGCAAATTCAATCTCGACCGGCCCAAGCGTCTCATTGATCCTGGCGCGTTCAGCTGGCGACCCGTCACGATAACGTTTCCGCAGCGCGTTCAGTTCTGCCGTCTGTATCTGGCCGATCATGCTTGCAGTTTCCTGAGGGGCGCCCATCACCCGAATGCCCCCGTCAGACCGCCGCTGTTTTGCGACAGGCAGCGCGTGGTTTCAGGGCGCGCCAAGACGGAGCGTATCGTCGCGACTGTCGTGTCATCCACCCCCATCACGGCAGACTTGGCGAAAACGCGCACTTCGTAGGCATCCGCATTGTCGATGATGCAATCCGTGAACGGGGTGATCAGTTCTTTGGGCACTTGGGGAAAGCGGGTTGCTATCGTCTCGGTGACCACGCCCTTTGCCCCCTCGCGGGCAATGCCGTCGACACGCTGCGATGCCTCATCGCAGGCCCCCAGCGTCAGGCAAAGGCCGACCGCGCCAGCAACCGCCCAACCCCGCGATACGGTCGGGCAGTTCTGATCACGGTCATGTTTTATGGCGAAGAGCACAATTTTATCCTAAGCGGTCAGAGATTTTAGTAAACGCGCGCTTTCGGCGCGATTTTCTTCAGATCGATGCCGCCATCGTTATGGCTGGTAAGCGGCTGCAAGTGCACCCCACGATAGCCAAGCGAGGCCTCGTTCCCCTTGAACCAGACAAGGCTGTGCTTGCGCCAGTTCTCGTCGTCGCGGTCAGGGTAATCTTCATGGGCATGGGCACCGCGGCTTTCCTTGCGCGCAGCGGCCGCTGTGATCGTAGCAACCGCGTTTGGCATCAGGTTGGTCAGTTCCAGCGTTTCCATCAGGTCTGAGTTCCAAACCAATGTCTTGTCTGTCACCTTGAGGTCGGAGATCTTGCCCGCGACCTCGTCCATCTTTTCCTTGCCTCCGTTCAACGTCTTGTCAGTCCGGAAAACGGCAGCATCAGCCTGCATAGTTTTCTGCATCTCAAGGCGCAGTTCCGCTGTCGCAACGTGGCCCTTCGCATAGCGCAGACCGTCGAAACGGCTGAACGCAGCCTCGATCGACCGCTGGTTCGGCGTTGGGACAGGGGTCGTCGGATCTACGACATCCTTGGCGCGGATCGCGGCTGCGCGGCCAAATACCACAAGGTCGATCAGCGAATTTGAGCCGAGGCGGTTGGCCCCGTGCACAGACGCACAGCCTGCTTCGCCAACGGCCATCAGACCAGGTGTCACATTGTCTGGCTTGCTGTCGGTCGGTGCCAGCACTTCGCCCCAGTAGTTGGTCGGAATACCGCCCATGTTGTAGTGCACTGTCGGAAGGACCGGA
Source organism: Roseobacter sp. (assembly GCA_024636425.1). Taxonomy (GTDB): domain Bacteria; phylum Pseudomonadota; class Alphaproteobacteria; order Rhodobacterales; family Rhodobacteraceae; genus Sulfitobacter. Next base: position 11,300 of record JAGXHB010000147.1, on the reverse strand, counting down.
ATCGGCTCTTTGGTCAGATCGACACCGGCAAAGATGCGCGCCGATTCCGAAATGCCCGGCAGGCGCAGATCAAGTGTTTCCTTGGGCAGGTGGTTCAGGTGCAGGTGGATGTGATCCTTGTTCTCGCCCACGCCACGCCCTTCACGGATCTCCATCGTCATGCAACGGCTGACGACGTCGCGGCTGGCAAGGTCTTTATAGGTCGGCGCATACCGCTCCATAAAGCGTTCGCCTTCGGAGTTGGTCAGATACCCGCCCTCGCCACGCGCGCCTTCGGTGATCAGACAGCCCGCACCATAGATGCCGGTGGGGTGGAACTGCACGAACTCCATATCCTGCAACGGCAGGCCGGCCCGTGCGGTCATGCCGCCGCCGTCACCGGTGCAGGTGTGTGCGGATGTCGCGCTGAAATAGGCACGGCCATAGCCGCCGGTTGCTAGCACGACCATCTTGGCGCTGAATAGATGCATCGTGCCGTCATCAAGCTTCCAGCACAGAACACCCTGACACACACCGTCTTCCGACATGATCAAGTCGATGGCAAAATATTCGATATAGAATTCGGCATTATGCTTCAACGACTGGCCATAAAGCGTGTGCAGGATCGCGTGGCCGGTCCGGTCGGCAGCCGCACAGGTCCGCTGGACAGGGGGGCCTTCGCCAAACTCGGTTGTGTGGCCGCCAAACGGACGCTGGTAGATCTTGCCAGATTCAGTCCGCGAAAAAGGCACGCCGTAGTGCTCAAGCTCGTAGACAGCCTTGGGGGCTTCGCGCGCAAGGTATTCCATAGCGTCTGTGTCGCCCAGCCAGTCCGACCCCTTGACGGTGTCATACATGTGCCACTGCCAGTTATCGGGGCCCATGTTGGACAAGGACGCCGCGATACCACCCTGAGCGGCAACAGTGTGCGACCGCGTCGGGAAAACCTTGGTGACGCAGGCTGTTTTCAGCCCCTGTTCAGCCATGCCGAGCGTGGCGCGCAAGCCGGCACCACCGGCTCCCACAACGACAACGTCATATTCATGCGTTTCATAATCATATACAGCCATGTCTCGGACTCCCGTAGCGAATTCGTAGGTTAAAGCGCGATGCGTGCGATGGCGAAAATGCCAATCGCCGCCGCGCCGTAGCTGACACAGGTCATCCCGATAAGGGCGATTTTCTGCGGCAAGCCGTGAACGTAATCTTCAATCAGAACCTGTACACCGTCGTTGAAATGCTTGAAGCCAACGATGAGTGTCAATGCTGCGACGATAGCAGGAAATGGGCGGCTGTAATAGGCCAACACCTCTTCGTAGCTGCCACCAAGTGCCGCACCAAAGGTAAAGACAAAAAGCGGAATGAGGACCAGCAGTGCGACGGAACTGACCTTCATCGCCCAAAAATGCGCAGTGCCGGATTTCGCCGACCCAAGCCCGTTGGCGCGTTTGCGGTCTGTCAGATAAGCCATGTTTTGATCCCTCAGATAATCAGCGCGGTAAGGATGGTCAGGACAACGGAACCACCGATGATGGCAATGCCCAGCTTTTCTGCCGTCGGCACATCCAGCGCATAGCCGTTGTCCCAGATCAGATGACGGATGCCGGCCAGCGTGTGATACCACAGCCCCAGCAGCGACAGGAACATGACCAGATCGCCGAACCAGCTCGTGATGAAGCCGTTCGCCGTCTCGAAGGCGTCTGGCGATGTTGCGGCCGCCAGAAACCACCACACAATCAATAGCGCCGAAATCAGCATCGCATTCCCCGTGATGCGCGTCAGGATCGACGTCATCGAGGTGAGCTGCGGGCGGTAGATCGTCAGGTGGGGTGACAATGGGCGGTTGCCCCGGTTCACATCAGCCATGATGGATTCCTTTTCTCGTCTGGTTGAGCCTATAGATAGCGGTATTTTCGGTACTGTCACGCGCAGACGCATTTTTTACATGCGGTTTATTGGCCCAGATTGCCAAAAATGCAGAATAATTCCTGAGATGCCGCAAACTGTGATCACAAAAAATTTTCATGTGATCACAAATCATCAGGCTGCCAGAGGTGTAGTGCCTGTTTAATCTCCGATCCACGCATTTTGCAGATTTCGGCACAGATGCAGCAGGCAAACCGGAGGCTGCCTGCTGCAGGTCTATTATTTCAACGAACCGTCGATGCCTTTGCACGCATCAACCAGCCCTTTGACCGCGCTGACCGAGTTGTCGAACATGGACTGCTCGCCCTTGTTCATCGAAATCTCGACAATGCGCTCGATACCACCGGCACCGATCACTGTCGGAACGCCAACGTAGAAACCGTTCAACCCGTAGGCACCATCAACATAGGCCGCGCAAGGCAGCACGCGTTTCTGATCTTTCAGGTAAGCTTCGGCCATTTCAATCGCAGAGGTCGCGGGGGCATAGAACGCCGAACCTGTTTTCAGCAGGCCAACAATCTCTGCTCCGCCATCACGGGTACGCTGCACGATTGCATCGAGCTTCTCTTGCGTGGTCCAGCCCATCTGCACCAGATCGGGCAGCGGAATACCGGCAACGGTCGAATAGCGCGTCAGCGGAACCATGGTGTCGCCATGTCCGCCCAGAACGAACGCGGTGACGTCCTTCATGGAGACGTTGAATTCAGTCGCCAGGAAATGACGGAAGCGCGCCGAATCAAGAACGCCGGCCATACCGCAGACCATGTGATGTGGCAGACCCGAAAATTCGCGCAGCGCCCAGACCATCGCATCAAGCGGGTTGGTGATGCAGATAACGAATGCGTCGGGCGCGTGGGCCGCGATGCCTTCGCCAACAGATTTCATGACCTTGAGGTTAATGCCCAGCAGATCGTCACGGCTCATCCCCGGCTTGCGGGCGACACCTGCGGTAACGATACAGACATCCGCACCTGCGATCTCTCTGTAGTCATTCGCGCCGGTCATCGTGGCGTCAAACTTGGCGGAAGGTCCGGATTCGGCGATATCGAGCGCCTTGCCCTGCGGTACGCCTTCGGCGATGTCGAACAGGACGACGTCGCCCAGTTCCTTGAGTGCTGCGAGATGGGCAAGCGTGCCCCCGATCTGCCCTGCGCCGATTAGCGCAATTTTGGGTCTGGCCATGTGGTGTACTCCGGCAAGGTTACGATTGCCGACGGGATAGCGAAATGCGACGCACCGTGCAAGTTGCGCGTCACTATTGGCAAACTAGTCCTGAAAATGCGCATAAAAATAAGGGCCATCTCCAGCAGGAAATGGCCCTTTTGGGGTATGACAGGGCCAAGAATGGCACCCGTCACAGTTGGTAAGACAGCTTAGCCTTGGTATTCAGGCTGTGCTTCCAGTGCTTCCTGAGTGCTGTCGATGTAGATGCGGACATCATCGCCTTCAGCATTCTTGATCACTTGCAGCTCGTCCCAAGTCACGGCAACCGGCTTTTCGCCAATGCCAAGGAAGCCGCCGACATTGATGACAACCTGGCTGACTTCACCACCGTCGCCCATGATCAGGCTACCGATTTCGCCAACAGTTTCGTCTTCGGCACCATAGACATATGCACCTTCAAGATCTTCGGCCGTCAGCGCCTCCATCTCTTCTGTAGTTGCGTCCGCGTATCCTTCACGCTCGACCATAGGACGGGTCAGCATGGGGCGATCCGAAGCGGCATTGTCCGACATCTCAGAACTATCATCGCTGTTCATCGTTGTGGATTCAGCGTTTTCATCCTGATTTGCAACGTCGCTTGCTGCCGATGTCGTAGCGGTGGTCGCTGCGCTATCGGTGGTCGCTGCGCTGTCCTGCATCGCTTCATCATCTTCGCGCTCGAATTCGGGAGCTTGCTCAAGCATCTCTCTGGAGGTCGAGACGACGAGGAAACGGTCATCCATTTCGCCATCCGACTGAAGAACAGTGATCTGGTCCATGTTGACGCTTACGTCACGTTCACCGATACCAAGAAACCCCCCTACACCGAGGATCACGGCTTTCACGTCGCCGTTTTCATCCAGCAAAATGTCGTTGATCTCGCCAATATCTTCCCACTCAGTCTCAGCACCCTGCGCGACCGTCATGTCCGATTCGACGGGTGTTTCCGAGTTGTAGATGCGCATGCCAATCAGATTGGATGCCATGAAATCAGACTGTTCATAGGTTTCGCTACCGATGCCATTCGACATATCGGATTGTGCAAATGCGGCACCAGTCAGGGACAAGACAACTGCGGTTGTTGAAAGTAGACGTTTCATTAATAATACTCCTTTTTCAGGGTCCGGGCATTCATCGCCCGGTCTACATCTCAACGGCGGTCGCGACTTTGTGTTCCAACATTTCTGGTCAAACTGACCCTCGGTATAATCTAAGACATAGGTGTGCCGCGAAGGCTCAATCATGACTGTTGATTTGTGGTTCATCCTTGTTGCAGGTCCGGCAGTTGCCTTTGCAGGGATTTCGAAGGGCGGGTTCGGATCGGGGGCCGCTTTCGCGTCTTCGTCCCTGCTTGCGCTCGTGATCGACCCCGGTCTTGCCCTTGGCATCATGTTGCCGCTTTTGATGCTGATCGATGTGTCGACCTTGAGGCCTTACTGGGGAAAATGGGCTCGTCACGAGGTGACATTGCTTATTGCCGGCGGTATTCCGGGCATCATTCTTGGCACCCTCCTCTACCGCGTCGCCTCGGCAGATTTTTTGCGCGTCTTGATCGGCGCAGTTTCAGTGGGCTTCGTCCTCTGGCAACTGGGCCGCAGCGCCGGGATCATCCGTACTGCGCGAACCGCACTGCCGGATTGGGCAGGTGTCCTTTGGGGTTCCGTGGCAGGCTTCACCAGTTTCGTCAGTCATGCAGGTGGACCACCAGTGGCAGTCTATATGCTATCGCGCGATCTGACGAAGACCCAGTTTCAGGCGACGACAGTACTGCTGTTCTGGGTACTGAACATCGTGAAGTTTGTGCCCTACGCGTTTCTGGGCATCTTCACCCTCGAGACGATAAAAGCAGATATCATACTTGCCCCCTTCGCGCTTGCCGGCGCATGGATCGGGGTCAAACTCCACGCAATAATTTCGCAGCGGGTGTTTTTCGGCCTGACATATCTTTTGTTGTCAGCAACAGGAACTAAGCTGATTTGGGATGGCCTGACCTGATCAGGCTCAGCGGAGATTGAAACTTGTGTTCAACAGCTTTCCCGCAGCGGCACCGCCTCGGGTATCAGCAGCAACATCCTGTGTCGCAGCAATAACAATCGCGGCTGTGGCAGTCAGCGCCGCCAGATGAAAAACCTTGGTAAAGCTGGTCATAATCGCACCCTTATGATCGTCGCTGTGATTTTAACGCACCACACACGACTTGGTTTCCGTGAAAGAGATCGTGATCGATATTTCCTCGCGCCTTGATGCCTTCACTCTCCCCCAAGAGTTTGAAGGTTTCGTTAAAACAGCAGAACTAAGCGTTCAAAGCTTGCTGCGCTGCGGCACATTCTGCTTGAAGTATTCGTCTAAAAATGCAGACCTGCGCGCAATAATATTTCTCAGGAGATTTATCGCATGTCAAAAATCGCCCGCCCCCTGCGTTCCGTTCTTTATATACCGGGATCAAAAGACCGTGCCTTGGACAAAGCGCGCGGCTTGCCTGCCGATGCGATCATCTTCGATCTGGAAGACGCCGTGATCCCCGAGGAAAAGACGGCGGCCCGCGAAACTCTGGCCAAGGCGCTGGCAGAAGGTGGATATGGCAGTCGTTACAAGGTGATCCGCATCAACGGGCTTGATACCGAATGGGGCGCTGATGATGCCCGCGCCGCAGTCAGCATGGATGCGGATGCAATCCTTTTGCCCAAGGTCGGCAGCCCCGACGATCTCGATGCACTTGCCGAGATCACCGGCGAAACCCCGCTTTGGGCGATGATGGAAACTCCCGGCGCGATGCTAAACGCCGGCGCAATCGGCGCGCATCCCATGCTTGAATGCATGGTGATGGGCACGAACGACCTGAACAAGGATCTGCAAACCCGCGTGCGCCCCGACCGTTTGCCCCTGTTGACCGGGCTTGGCCTGTGCGTTCTGGCCGCCAAGGCCAACGGTATCGCAATCGTCGACGGCGTCTATAACGCGTTCAAGGATGACGACGGCCACCGTCTGGAATGCGATCAGGGCCGTGACATGGGCTTTGACGGCAAGACACTGATCCACCCGGCACAGCTTGACGTCGCAAACGAAGCATTTTCGCCCTCTGACGCCGAAGTCGAGCTGGCGCGCCGGCAGATCGCGGCGTTTGACGAAATGCAGGCAACAGGTCAGGGTGTGGCAGTCGTGGATGGCCGCATTGTCGAAAACCTGCACGTTGCCACCGCACGCGAAACATTGGCAAAGCTGGACGCAATCGCGGCCCTGCAAACGGAGTAAGCCTCATGATGGCACTGTTGATCCTCGGCATGATCCTTTGGGTCGGCGCACATTATTTCAAGCGACTGATGCCGGATCAGCGTGCAGCACTCGGCAAGCCCGGCAAGGGTATTCTCGCTGTCGCGATCGTTGTCGCACTCGTCCTCATCATCATTGGCTATCGCGGCGCGCCGTTTATCAACGTCTGGTTTCCGCCCGACTTCCTGAAACACGTCAACAACCTGCTGATGGTTCTGGCATTCTGGGTTTACGGGTCCAGCGCCGCCAAAGGGGCGAAGGCGTGGCCCGCCAACAAGACCCGTCACCCGCAACTGCTGGCCGTCAAGATCTGGGCCGTCGCCCATTTGCTGGTAAACGGTGATCTGGCGTCCATCATCCTGTTCGGCGGCATGCTGGCCTGGGCTGTGGGGTCCGTCATCCTGATCAACCGGGCCGAACCGAACTGGAGTGCGCCTCCCGCTGCGGGCAAGGCGACGTATATTCGCCTCGTCGTGATTACAGCAGTTGTCTTTGTGATCGTCGTCGGCATCCACACCTGGCTGGGCGTTTCGCCGTTCTCCTGATCGAAACCATTCTGAAAGAACCCAAGATGAAGCTTTACCGTTTCCTGTCCGAAGAGGACACGTCAGCCTTTTGTCATAAAGTCACCGAAGCCCTGAACAAGGGATGGGAGCTTTATGGCACCCCGACCCAAACCTGGGACGCCGCAGCAGGGGTCATGCGGTGTGGTCAGGCAGTCACGAAAGAGGTCGAAGGCACGTACTCACCCGACATCAAGCTGGGGGCGCAGTGATGACAGGCACCAAAGCGAACACCAAGACCAACGCAGGCCGGTTCTTCGAAGATTACGCAGTCGGCCAGACCATCCCCCACGCCGTGCCCCGCACCGTCAAGGCAGGCGAACGTGCCTTGTATCACGCGCTTTACCCCTCCCGGCATGCGCTTTATTCATCGGACCAGTTCGCCCAAACCTGCGGATTGCCCTACAGCCCCATGGACGACATGATTGGCTTTCATATCGTGTTCGGTAAATCCGTGCCCGATATATCGCTGAATGCGGTCGCAAATCTGGGGTATGCCCAAGGCCGCTGGCTGACCCCCGTCTGGCCCGGCGACACGTTGCGGTCGGTGTCCGAGGTGATCGGCCTCAAGCAGAATTCGAACGGCAAGACCGGTGTGGTCTATGTTCGCACCACGGGCTTCAATCAGGATGATGCCAAAGTTCTGGAATATGTCCGCTGGGTCATGGTGCGCAAACGCGATCTGGATGCCCCCGCCCCTGCCGAAGTCATCCCGGACCTGCCCAAAGCCCTGAGCGTCGACCAACTACATATTCCCGACGACCTGGACTTCACCAATTACGATTTCGCACTGGCCGGCGAACCGCACCGCTGGGCGGATTACGAGATCGGTGAAAAGATCGATCATGTCGACGGTGTCACAGTCGAAGAAGCGGAGCACATGATGGCCACGCGCCTTTGGCAGAACACCGCCAAGGTGCATTTCGACACCTCCGCCCGCCCCGATGGCAGCCGTCTGATCTATGGCGGGCACGTCATTTCGATGGCGCGGGCGCTGTCGTTCAACGGTCTGGCGAACGCACAGATGGTCGTCGGGCTGAACGGGGGCGCCCATGCGAACCCCTGTCTGTCGGGTGATACGATCCGCGCTTGGTCCGAGGTGCTGGACAAAGCCGAAACATCCGCCCCCGGCGTGGGCGCAATCCGCCTGCGTCTGGTTGCGACAAAGGGCGGAACGCCGTTCAAGCTGAAAGGCGACGACGGAAAATACCTGCCCGATGTACTGCTCGACCTCGACTACTGGGCGCTCATGCCGCTCTAGCGTTAGCAGCGGTTCGTTCAACGTGCCAAAAATCTAGCAGCTGGCCGCTGAAACCGATACGCTAGGTTCGAGCGACCCGCGAAACCGCGCAAGCGGTCGATGTCGGCGCGTGGGCGGAACACTCACCCCCTACGAGAGCAGGTATTGCGCTGGATAAGATCGCGCTATCGGCCAAGATTCGCCACCTTTTCTGCGAAACTCCAGTTTTGTGATCACAAGATTTTCTGCTGTGATCACAAATGTCGCTTTTGACTGGCAATTACTGCTTTCCTTAGAAAATGTGGTAATTAAGTGTAAGGAGTCATGTGCAAAGAGAAGCACGACTCGAACCAAGGACGGGACCGAAATCCATGAACATCCATGAATACCAAGCCAAAGCCCTTTTGCGCAGCTATGGCGCGCCAGTATCCGACGGCCGCGTCGTGCTGAAATCCGAAGACGCAAAGAACGCTGCTGGCGAAATGGACGGACCGCTTTGGGTGGTCAAGGCGCAGATCCACGCAGGCGGTCGCGGCAAAGGCAAATTCAAGGAAGCCGATGCTGGCGACAAAGGCGGTGTGCGCCTGACCAAGTCGGTCGAGGAAGCCGCCGAAGAAGCCAAGAAGATGCTGGGACGCACCCTTGTCACTCATCAGACCGGCCCCGCAGGCAAGCAGGTCAACCGCATTTACATCGAAGACGGCTCTGGCATTGAAACCGAACTTTACCTTGCCCTGCTTGTCGACCGTCAGACCGCCCGCGTTGGTTTTGTCTGCTCGACCGAAGGCGGGATGGACATCGAAGAAGTCGCGGCATCGACCCCGGAAAAGATCATCAGCTTTTCGGTAGACCCCGCGACAGGCTATCAGCCGTTCCATGGTCGCCGCATCGCCTTTACGCTTGGTCTTGAGGGCAAGCAGGTCAAGCAGTGCGTGACGCTGATGGGCCAGCTTTACAAAGCGTTCATCGAAAAAGACATGGAGATGCTGGAAATCAACCCGCTGATCGTCACCGACGGTGGTGATCTCAAGGTGCTCGACGCCAAGGTGAGCTTTGACGGAAACGCAATGTACCGTCACGGCGACATCGCCGAACTGCGCGACACCACGGAAGAAGACAGCAAGGAACTCGAAGCGTCGAAGTACGACCTGAACTACATCGCGCTCGACGGTGAAATCGGCTGTATGGTGAACGGTGCCGGTCTTGCGATGGCCACGATGGACATCATCAAGCTTTACGGCGCAGAGCCTGCCAACTTCCTCGATGTGGGTGGCGGAGCGACCAAGGAAAAAGTCACCGAAGCGTTCAAGATCATCACCTCCGACCCACAGGTCAAAGGTATTCTGGTCAACATCTTCGGCGGCATCATGCGGTGCGACGTCATTGCCGAAGGCGTGATTGCCGCAGTAAAGGAAGTCGGCCTGAAAGTGCCGTTGGTTGTCCGTCTGGAAGGCACAAACGTGGAAAAAGGCAAAGAGATCATCCAGAACTCCGGCCTTGACGTGATTGCTGCCGACGACCTGAAAGACGGCGCGCAGAAGATCGTCAAAGCGGTCAAAGGCTAAGGGAACAAGTCAAAGGAGAAACCGATGGATCAATCCCCTCGCAAATCGCCGTTGCTGGCGGGTTTGGCGCTGGTTGGCGCTGGCCTTGCCCTGCGCAGGATCCAGCCCTCGGTGCTGTCTTTGCCCGAACCCGATGGTGCCGATCACAATGACCGTGGTGTCCGCCGCGCCGCACGCAAGTCGCGTGACGGTCTGGCGGGCGTTCTGCCAAGCAACCTGACAGGGTCTGTCGGGCGGTCGTTGATGATTATGGGACTTGGCCTTGTGGCCATCCGTGCGCTTGATGCGTTGGTCGACGACGAGGATGCGTTATACTGATGCGACGGATCGCTTTCCTTGTGGCCACGCTTTTAACCGGCAGCCCCGCCTTGGCCTTCGGTCAGGATGCAGCAATCGCCGCGTTCAATGCGTGGTGCTTCAAGGCGGGCCAGACCGAAAGCGAAATTCGCGCAAACATGACCAGCAGCGCCGGCACACCTTTGCCGTTCGATCTGGTGTTTTGGGATGTCTCGCTGGAACCTGTGGCAGCCAAGCTGCCCCGTGGGGTCGAACGTCGGTGTGATGTCTCCTTCGAGGGCAATCACACCGCGAAAGCGGTCGCGGGTCTGCGCAAGCAAATGGCAACCAAGCCGGTCTTCGGCACCGCCATTCCGCTGCCCGATACACATCAGCCTCTCCCCGGTACCGTCCTGATCGAAGGACGCGAACTGCTGCAAGGGCGCGTCGCAGTCGTACATGTCGGCATGCGTGACACCAAAACCTTCATCGCCGTTGACCGTCTGTTTGACAGTCTCGGACTGACCCAGAAAGGCGAATAGATGCGAAAGACTTTCTTTCCGCAGCCTGCTGCGAAAATCGGCATCGTTATGATCGCGTCTCTGACGTTGGTTGCCTGCAACAATCCCGACAATGACGGGGTCCGCAATGGCCCGCAGGCCGTGCATCCATCCGGATCGGCCCTATCCCAACACGCGACCGGTTCGGTCGCATCCTACTGACACATCCCGCCTTGTGCGGGGGACTTAATTTACAAGACAGGAGGGCCACATGGCCGTACTCGTAGACGAAAACACCAAAGTGATCTGTCAGGGCCTTACCGGGTCGCAGGGCACTTTCCACACCGAACAGGCCATTGCCTACGGTACCAAGATGGTCGGCGGTGTGACCCCCGGCAAAGGCGGCCAGACGCATCTGGACCTGCCCGTCTTCAACTCTGTCCACGAAGCGCGCCACGTCACCGAAGCGAACGCCACCGTGATCTACGTGCCGCCCCCCTTCGCGGCAGATTCCATCCTTGAGGCGATCGACGCCGAGATGGAGCTGATTGTCTGCATCACCGAAGGTATTCCTGTACTCGATATGATGCGCGTCAAGCGTGCACTGGACGGCAGCAAATCGCGCCTGATCGGGCCGAACTGCCCCGGCGTCATTACGCCCGGCGCGTGCAAGATCGGCATCATGCCCGGCCATATCCACAAGCGCGGGTCGGTCGGTGTTGTTTCCCGCTCGGGGACACTTACCTATGAGGCTGTGAAACAGACAACCGACATGGGC
>JAGXHB010000146.1 GCA_024636425.1 Roseobacter sp. | reverse complement strand
TCGACCCCGCCACTGATCCGCGCACCCATGATGATCGTGACCCCGATGACGCCCGCGACCAGCCCCGCGATGCCCAAGGGCTTGAGCTTTTCGCCCAGAAACAGCCATGTCGCCAATCCAACCAGCAGCGGCATGGTCGAAGCGATAATCGCGGCCAGCGACGCCTGTACCGTCTGCATCGCGACAAAGTTCAGCCCCAGATAGACCGCGTTCTGCAAAATGCCAAAGATAATCGTCGCACGCCATTGAGCCTTGGTCAGATGCCAGGTCTGACCGATGGCCAGCGCGATGCCGACACCCAAGAGACCGGAAATCAGATAACGCGCAGAAAGAGCCATCAGCGGGGACGCATCAACCACGATGATACGGGCAGAGGTGAAGGCCGAAGACCACATGACAGCGAATGCCAGCCCCACAAAAATCGCACGAATATCCATGAGGGTGGGGCCTTTCACTGCACTGGTTCGCAAACCATTTCCGAGATGGTGTCGAAGGGCAAGGCCGTTCAGCGCATTGCAGCTATGCCGGAATGCAAAAGGGCCGCCCGTGGGGCGACCCTTTGCCGAAGTCCGTTTCCGGGCTTAGCCGTTTACGCTGTCTTTCAACGCTTTCGCGATGGTCATTTTCACAACCTTGTCCGCGTCTTTCTTGAACTGTTCGCCCGTCGCAGGGTTGCGCACCATACGCTCGGGACGTTCGCGGCAATAGATTTTGCCGATGCCGGGAAGGGTTACAGCACCACCGCCCGAAACTTCTTTGGTGATCAGGCCGCATACCGCATCAAGAGCGGTGCTTGCTGTCTTTTTGTCTGTGCCCATTTCATCGGCCAAAGCTGCGACGAGCTGGGTTTTTGTCATTGGTTTAGTTGCCATCTTCTTTTTCTCCTTCGTCCGCCCGGATTAGGGCCTCACGGGCAGAATGTAACGGTATGTTGTAGACGAACACAACGAATAGGTGGCGGAAAACTTGTGAAACGTGCAGTTTTCTGCTGTTTTTCGCCTTTATAGAAAGGCTGTTTCGTCGAAAGACCGCAATTTCCGACTGTGCAGACGTTCAAGCGGCATGTCACGAAGTTGCTCCATGGCGCGAATGCCTATCATCAAATGACGGGCCACCTGCGTTTTATAGAAGTCAGACGCCATGCCCGGCAGTTTCAATTCACCATGCAGGGGCTTGTCGGACACGCATAAAAGCGTGCCATAGGGAACGCGGAACCGGTACCCATTCGCGGCGATTGTGGCGCTTTCCATGTCCAGTGCTACGGCTCGCGATTGCGACAATCGCTGTACCGGACCCGACTGGTCGCGCAGTTCCCAGTTGCGGTTGTCGATGGTGGCGACCGTGCCGGTCCGCATGATGCGCTTCAGCTCGTACCCCTCAAGCTGGGTGACCTGTTCAACGGCGTCTTCCAGCGCGATCTGGATTTCCGCCAGCGCCGGAATGGGCACCCAGACGGGCAAGTCATCATCCAGCACGTGATCTTCGCGCAGATAGGCATGCGCCAGCACAAAGTCGCCCAACTGCTGCGTGTTGCGCAGCCCGGCACAATGCCCGACCATCAGCCACGCATGCGGGCGCAGCACCGCGATGTGATCCGTGGCCGTCTTGGCGTTGGACGGCCCGACGCCGATATTGACCAGCGTGATGCCAAGCCCGTTCTTTCGCTTCAGATGGTAGGTCGGCATTTGCGGCGTCTTGACCGATACCGGCAGGGGCGCGTCGCCATCCGTGATCTCGGCATTGCCGGTCGACACAAACGACGTGTAGCCGCTGTCGGGATCGCGGAGCATCGCGCGAGCGAACTCCTCGAACTCGGTGACGTAGAACTGGTAATTGGTGAACAGCACATGGCTCTGGAAGTGATCGGGGTCGGTGGCGGTGTAATGGGCCAGCCTTGCCAGCGAATAATCCACCCGCTGCGCCGTGAAAGGGGCCAGCGGGCGGACATTGTCCGTCGCCTGATAGGTGCCGTTCACGATGTCGTCGTTTGTGGTGCTCAGATCCGGCACGTCGAAGATGTCGCGCAGGGTAAAGTCTGCGGCCCCTTCTTGCGGTACATTCACCGATGCATCGTTCCCGACAGCGAAATGCACGGGCATCGGCGTTTCCGACACCCCTATCGTGACAGGCTGGCCGTGGTTTTCGATCAGCAGGTCAATCTGCTGCGTCAGGTAGTGCCGGAACAGATCAGGCCGCGTGATCGTGGCCCTGAACGTACCGGGAGACGATACATGCCCGAAGGATAGCCGCGAGTCGACCTGCGCATAGCTGGAGGTGGTAAAACGGATCTCGGGATAGAATGCGCGGATGCGGGTATCCGGCACCTCGTCGTCCATGGCCTTCTGGAAATGTTCCGTCAGGAATGTTGTCGCTTGGGTGTAAAGCGCGATCAGTTGATCCACCGCAGCGGCCGCGTCGGTATAGGAATGGGCGGGCGGTGTGTCTGGGGTCAGGGTTCCGGTCATGAAACAGGCTCGAACAAGGGAATGAATTCAAAGGATCGCACATCGACCAGTCCAAGGTCAGAGATGCGCAGTTCCGGGATGACGACAAGCGCCAGCAGGGAATGCTGCATATAGGCGTTGTTCAACGTGCAGCCGCAGTCTCGCATGGCCTGCATCATTGCATCGGTCTTGGCGGCAACCTCTGATGCGGGGCTGTCTGACATCAGGCCGGCGATGGGGAGCTCGATCATCGCCAGCTCCTTGCCGTCCTTGAAGATGACGATGCCGCCGCCGACCTCGCCCAGCCGGTTCGCGGCCATCGCCATGTGATCCGCGTCGGTTCCCACGACGATCATGTGGTGACTGTCATGCGCCACGGTCGACGCCATCGCCATGGGCCCTTGATAGCCAAAGCCCGACACGAACGCATTGACGACCGTCCCTGTGGCGCGGTGCCGTTCGACAAGTGCGATCTGGCACACCTCGCCCGAAGCCTGAACACGCCCCTCGGTCACGGGCAGCTCGAATTTCAGTGCGCGCGTGGGGGCCTGATTTTCAACAACACCGATCACGTTCGCGGTCACGGCATTGGCCCCTTTGGGCGCGTTGATCGTGAAATCACCTGCGCCAAGCGCCTTGCCCATATGAATGGTCTGGCGCGCCTTGTCCGGCCAGTCGTAATGCGGACAGTCCACAAGGCAGACACCGTCCTGCGCGACGATCTGCCCGCGTGCGATCACGGTCTCAATCGGTAGCGTCTTCAGGTCCGAGGTCAGGATCACATCGGCGCGGCGTCCGGGGGTAAGCGAACCCAGTTCACGCTCAAGCCCGAAATGGGTTGCGGTATTGAGCGTCGCCATTTGCAGCGCCACGAGCGGATCACAGCCGCAGTCGATGGCATGGCGCACCACGCGGTTCATGTGGCCGTCGTTTACCAAAGTGCCCGAATGGCAATCATCCGTGCACAGGATCATGTTGCGCGAATCCAGCCCCTTTTCAGTGATCGCGGTGATCTGCGTCTCGACGTCATACCATGCCGACCCGAGCCGGATCATCGACCGCATCCCCTGACGCATCCGTGTGACAGCATCTGCCTCGCAGGTGCCTTCGTGATCGTCGGCGGGCCCGCCTGCGACATAAGCCGCGAACGCTGGCCCCAGATCGGGCGAGGCGTAGTGCCCGCCCACGGTCTTGCCCGCGCGTTGCGTCGCGGCGATCTCGGCCAGCATCTTGGGGTCGCCAGCCGTCACACCGGGGAAATTCATCATCTCGCCCAGACCGATGATGCCCGGCCAGTCCATCGCTTCGGCCACATCTTCTGCGGTGATTTCAAAGCCTGTGGTTTCCATTCCCGGAGCCGACGGCGCGCAGGAGGGCATCTGCGTGAAGATGTTGATCGGCTGCAACAGTGCTTCGTCATGCATCATGCGCACACCCTCAAGGCCCAGCACATTGGCGATCTCGTGCGGGTCCGTGAATATCGAGGTGGTCCCGTGGGGGATCACGGCGCGGGCAAATTCCGCCGGGGTCAGCATCCCGCTTTCGATATGCATGTGCCCGTCACACAAGCCGGGGATCATGAAACGACCCTGCGCCTCGATCACAGTCGTTGTGTCGCCCCGACAATGACTGGCGTCCGGACCGACAAACGCGATCCTGCCGGCGGCGATCGCAATATCGTGGCCGGGCAGTGTTTCGCGGGTATGGACATTGACCCACGTACCACCCTTGATGATCATATCTGCGGCAGCGCGCCCTGCTGCGACCGACACCAATTGAGCAGCCACATCCGGCCATGAGGGGAAAGGTTGAACTGTCATGCCTGACGTTGACACGAAGATTGCCTCGGGTTCAAGGTGACGCGACGCATGGAAAGCCGAACTTCGGCGCAAAAAAGGGATAACCAGTATGACCGTTACACATCTTCGCCAGAATATGGATCACTGGCAGGAACGCGTCGATTTGGCCGCCGCCTTTCGCTGGACTGCGCGGCTCAACATGCACGAAGGCGTTGCAAACCACTTCAGCCTTGCGGTCAATGACGACGGAACGAAGTTTCTGATGAACCCCAATCAGGTGCATTTCAGCCGGATCAAGGCCAGCGACCTGATCGAGGTTGACGCCAACAACCCCGACACACTCAAGGGCCCCGATGCGCCGGATCCTACGGCTTGGGGGCTGCATGGCGGCGTGCACCGGGCCTGTGCCCATGCGCGCTGTGTGATGCATGTACATTCGATCCATGCGACGGTCTTGGCATCACTGCAAGACAGCCGGTTGCCTCCGATCGACCAGAATTGCTGCACCTTCTTCAATCGTGTGGTCATCGACGAAAACTATGGGGGGCTGGCATTCGAAGACGAGGGCGCGCGCTGTGCAACCTTGCTGACCGACCCCAAGCAGAAGGTGATGGTCATGGGCAGCCACGGCGTGCTTGTGATTGGGGATACAGTTGCCGACACGTTCAACAGGCTCTTTTATTTCGAACGTGCTGCCGAGACTTACATCCGCGCATTGCAAACAGGCATGCCTTTGCGCCGCATCCCCGATGACGTGGCAGAAAAGACTGCGCAGGAACTGGAAAGTTACCCCGAACAGGATGCCCGCCATCTGGCCGAACTCAAGGCGATACTGGACAGTGAGGAATCAAATTATTCACACTGAAATGCGGCATCTGAGCGATGACCTTTGATCTGCGGGCTGACTGAGGAACATCAGATGATCGCGGACCAGATCAAACGCAAGATGATCAATCTAGGCTTTCATGTGTGCAAATTTCGGTTGAGGCCAACCCGCTGATCTGCACCGCGTCGTCGGCTACCGCCGTGGATGTGTTGGTCCGTAAAAGTTGAAAGGGAATACTGAAATGAGCGTTGTCAGAACCGCAACCGAAGGCAGCATTCTGCTGGTTACATTGGAACGCCCCAAGGCGAATGCGATCGATCTGGAAACCTCACGCTTGATGGGCGAGGTGTTCCGGGACTTTCGCGAGAATGACTCGTTGCGCGTGGCGATCATCACCGGCGGCGGGACCAAGTTTTTCTGTTCCGGCTGGGATCTCAAGGCGGCGGCGGACGGCGATGCGGCCGATGGTGATTACGGCGTCGGCGGCTTTGGCGGGCTGCAGGAGATGCGCGGCATGAACAAGCCGGTGATTGCAGCGGTGAACGGGATCGCCTGTGGTGGCGGATTGGAGTTGGCCTTGAGCGCTGACATGATCCTGGCCGCAGACCATGCGACATTTGCCTTGCCCGAAATCCGGTCGGGCACGGTTGCTGATGCCGCCAGCATCAAGCTGCCCAAGCGCATCCCTTATCACATCGCGATGGAGCTTTTGCTGACGGGCCGCTGGTTTGATGCGGCCGAAGCGAAAAACTGGGGGCTGGTGAATGAAGTTCTGCCCGCCGATCAGTTGATGGACCGCGCATGGGAATTGGCGCGACAGCTCGCCTCCGGGCCGCCGCTGGCCTATGCCGCGATCAAGGAGATCGTGCGCGATGCCGAGGATGCCAAGTTTCAGGATGCCATGAACAGGATCACGAAACGGCAACTTGATACGATCGACAGGCTCTATTCATCAGAAGATCAGATGGAAGGTGCGCGCGCCTTTGCCGAAAAGCGGGATCCGGTCTGGAAGGGTAAATAACGGCAGGGTTTGCAAAGGCTGTGTCCTATCGGCTAATTGGGTTCAAAGCGTCATAGCAAGCGGGCAGGCCGGATGAAGATAATGTTTGTGCATCAGAACATGCCGGGGCAATACCGCGAGCTGGTGCAATGGTTGGCTCAGACAGGCGAACATCAGATCTATTTTCTGACCCAGCGGCGCAATCCGCCCAAGTTCAAAGGGGTCGAGACGCGGATATACAAGACGCATCACAAGCCCGCCGATGATGCCTATGGCCTGTCGAAGAACTGGGAGGAATCGGCGGGACACGGCTTTGCCGCCGCCCGCGCTGCGCAACTGATTGAAAAGACCGAAGGGTTCAAGCCGGACATCGTTGTCGGCCATGTGGGCTGGGGCGAACTTACCTTTTTCAAAGAGGTCTGGAAGGACGTCCCGATCATCGGCTTTTTCGAATATTACTACAGCGACACGGGCGGCCCTGTTGGGTTCGACCCTGAAGACTCCGTATCGGAGAACACCCCGTTTCTGCTTCATGCACGCAACGCGGTACCTTTGGCCAATATCGAAACTGTTGATGTGGGGCTCAGCCCGACCTTGTGGCAGCGGGATCGCTTTCCGCCCAGTTTCCACCGCAAGCTTTACGTCTGTCACGACGGCATCCGCACCGATCAGCTGAAGCCTGATCCGCACGTCACGATCAAACTGGGGCGGCTTGACCATGCCCTGACCCGCAAGGACGAGATCATCACCTATGTCGCCCGCAATCTGGAGCGGACACGCGGTTTTCACATCTTCATGCGCGCCTTGCCCAAGAT
>JAGXHB010000145.1 GCA_024636425.1 Roseobacter sp. | reverse complement strand
GGGGGCTTTGGAGGATGGATCTGGGCAATGATCCCGGCGGTTCTGAAGGTCAAGTTCGGGACCAACGAAATCCTCGTGTCGCTGATGCTGGTCTATGTGGCGGAGCAGTTTCTGGCGTCCATGTCCTTGGGCTTGCTGAAAAACCCCGAAGGCTTTGGTTTTCCGGGCAGCCGGAACCTGCAGCAATATGCACCAGCGCATAATGCCGAGCTTATCGCGGGAACCGGCATGCATTGGGGGGTTGTCGCCGCAATGATAGCGGTGATCTTTGCCTATGTGCTGCTGGCACGGCACCGCTTGGGCTTTGCCATCCGCGTTACCGGCGAGGCACCGCGCGCCGCACGGTTCGCCGGCGTGAACCCGACCCGGCTCGTCTTGTTCTGTCTGGGTACATCGGGCTTGCTGGCGGGTCTGGCCGGCATGTTCGAGGTCGCAGGCCCCGCAGGGCAGATCACCATCGACTTCAACGTCGGTTACGGCTTTACCGCGATCATCGTGGCATTTCTGGGCCGGCTGCATCCCATGGGCATTCTGCTGGCAGGCGGGCTCATGGCGCTCACCTACATTGGCGGCGACATCGCGCAAAGCCAGCTTGGCCTGCCTGCTGCGGCGATCCAGGTGTTTCAGGGGATGCTGCTGTTCTTTCTGTTGGCGTTTGATCTTTTCACCAACTACCGGCTTCGCATCACTCAGAAGGAGGTCGCGTAATGGATCTGTCTGCCATCAATCCTATCCTGTTCGTCGCGGGCTTTCTTGTGGCTGCGACGCCGTTGATCTTTGCCGCGTTGGGCGAACTTGTCGTTGAGAAATCGGGCGTGCTGAACCTTGGCGTGGAAGGGATGATGATCAGCGGTGCAATTTGCGGTTTTGCGGTCGCGGTGGAGACGGGATCACCGCTTGCGGGCTTTGCCGCGGCGGCCATCGGCGGGGCCGTGCTGAGCCTGCTGTTTGCGTTTCTCACCCAGATCACGCTGGCGAACCAGGTGGCGTCGGGGCTTGCGCTGACGCTTTTCGGGCTTGGGCTGTCGGCGCTGCTGGGTCAAAGCTATGTCGGGGTCAAGCCGCCCCGTATGGCAGAGGTCAATTTCGGCCCGCTGCATGACATTCCTGTTCTGGGGCCGGTTCTTTTCTCGCATGACATCATCCTTTATCTTGGGATCACGCTGGTTGCAGCGGTCTGGGTGATGCTGAAATACACCCGCGCCGGGCTGATCCTGCGCGCAGTCGGCGAAAGCCACGACGCGGCGCATGCGCTTGGCTACAAGGTGGTGCGCATAAGGACGCTTGCGATCATGTTCGGCGGGGCCTGTGCGGGGCTTGGAGGGGCCTATATCAGCTTGATCCGCGTGCCCCAATGGACCGAAGGCATGACGGCGGGGGTCGGCTGGATCGCACTGGCGCTGGTCGTTTTCGCCAGCTGGAAACCCTGGCGGCTGCTCCTGGGTGCCTATCTTTTTGGCGGCATCACGCAGCTACAGCTTAATCTTCAGGGTGCAGGCGTTGCTATTCCGGTCGAGTATCTGGCAATGTCGCCCTATCTTATCACCATCCTTGTGCTGGTGGTTCTTTCAGCGGATAAAAGTGCTGCTCCGGCTTCGCTTGGCCGCAACTTTCACGCTTCGTCCTAGACGCGGCATACGTAAAAGCGCCTGATAAAAAGGCGCATCACCAAGGGGACTAATACATGAAACTTACGACACTTATGGCCAGCGCCGCTCTGGCTGCCAGCCTTGCAAGCGGTGCGATGGCCCAAGACAAAACCAAGGTCGGGTTTGTCTTTGTCGGCCCCGTCGGTGACGGCGGCTGGACGTACGAGCACAACGAAGGCCGCCTCGCGCTCGAGGAAGAATTCGGCGATGCGGTCGAAACCGTTTTCGTAGAATCCGTGGCCGAGGGCCCCGATTCAGAGCGTGTGATGACGCAGATGGCGCTGAACGGTGCCGATCTGATCTTCACCACGTCCTTTGGCTATATGGACCCGACCATCAACGTCGCGGCCAAATTCCCGGATGTTAAATTCGAACATGCGACCGGCTACAAGCGGGCTGACAACGTGTCGACCTATTCGGCCCGTTTCTACGAAGGCCGCGCCATTCAAGGCCATATCGCCGGCAAGATGACCGAATCGAACATCATCGGCTACATCGGGTCTTTCCCGATCCCAGAAGTGATCCGCGGCATCAACTCGGCCTATATCCACGCCAAGAAGGCCAACCCCGATGTCGAATTCAAGATTGTCTGGGCCTACACATGGTTTGACCCCGCCAAGGAAGCTGACGCGGCCAAGGTGCTGATCGAACAAGGGGCCGATGTCGTGCTGCAGCACACCGATTCCACTGCGCCGCAAGCTGCTGCTCAGGAAGCGGGCAATGTCATTACATTCGGTCAAGCGTCCGACATGGCGCAATATGCCCCAAGCCCCCGTGTGTCGTCGATCATCGACAACTGGGCCCCCTACTACATCCAGCGCACCAAGGCCGTCATGGACGGTACATGGGAAAGCATGGACACATGGGCCGGCATCGGTGAAGGCATGGTCGGCATCGGCGAGATCACGGACGCCGTGCCTGCCGACGTGAAGGAAGAGGCGCTTGCGCTCAAGGAATCGATCGCAGACGGATCATACCACCCCTTCACCGGCCCGCTGAAGAAGCAGGACGGTTCCGATTTCCTAGCCGAAGGCGAAACAGCCGATGACGGCACGCTCGCAAGCATGAACTTCTATGTTGAAGGCATCACAGGCTCGATCCCCGACTAAGCGGATCGCGGTTCCAAGACTGAAAGGCCCTGCATCAGCGGGGCCTTTTTCGTTTGCGCAAGCGTGGCGGGCGGCAGAACTCAGCATCATCCAAAACTCTGGCAGCAGCCCTTCGGATGACCCTACGGCACGTGCCGCTTTGCCCTGTCCCTTGCGAAAAACTTCGCTATCTTCTTGTGTATGATTACAGTTCATCACCTCAACCGGTCCCGCTCTCATCGTATTTTGTGGCTGCTCGAAGAAATCGGGCAGGACTATGACGTGGTGCCTTATCAGCGCGACGCCAAGACCAATCTGGCCCCCCCCGCGCTCAAGCAGGTGCATCCGCTTGGCAAATCTCCGATGATCGAACTCGATGGCAAGCTGATCGTGGAAAGTGCTGCGATTGCGGAAATCCTGTGCGCCCGCTTTGCCCCGCAGATGATCCCTGCCCCCGACAGCGATGCCTATGTGCAGCATCTTGAGCTCATGCATTTCGCTGAAGGGTCGGTGATGACTCCGATCCTGCTGCAGCTTTATACCAGCAGATTGGGCGAGGCCGGTGCACCGCTGCAGCCGCGTATTCGGTCAGAGCTGGACAACCATTTCAGCTATATGAACGGTCTCGTGCGGGCGTCAGGGCATTTCGTGCAGGACACCCTGTCGGCGGCAGATATCATGCTGAGCTTTCCCGCTGAAATCGCCATGCGCGATCCCGAAGGTGCAACGCGCTATCCCGAACTTGCCCGCTTTGTCGGAATGATCAAGGACCGTCCGGCGTATCAGCGGGCGACTGAAAAAGGCGCGATGAACGGCTAGAGCTGTCGCTTCCGACCTTGAGCGACACTCTGACTGCGTCGAAATCAGCGTTGCGTGCCGCGTCTGCGCATGTCACCCATTGCGCATGAACGAAACGCTTGCCAGCCCGGTCGCCAATCCGGCAAGCCGCTTTGCCACGACCCGGACAGAGGAGCAGCAATGACCGACATCATCATCATCGGCGGCGGAATCGCCGGGCTGTCGGCAGCAGCGCGCCTTTCTGCCCATGCAGATGTCACCGTGATCGAAGCCGAGAAAGACCTTGGCTATCACGCGTCAGGCCGGTCTGCGGCCCTGATCGAACAGAATTACGGCGCGCCGTCCGTGCAGGCGCTGAACCGCGCCACCGTCCCCTTTTTGCGCGATGGCGGCTACCTTAGTCCGCGCGGGCTGATGATCATCGCCTCTGCCGACGAGGAGTCCGCATTTAAGCAGGATGTCGCCCTCATGGGCGTCGACCCGATCTCCCCGCAAGAGGCGATGGCGTTCGTTCCCGTGCTGGACCCCGCAGCGGTGGCCTTTGCCGCCTATCACGAGAACGCGCAGGACATCGACACCGACCGCCTGTTGCAGGACTTCACGCGCACGCTGCGCAGCAATGGTGGCACGGTCGTGACCGGCGGGCGTGTCACCGCAATCCGCCACGTTGCGGGCGGATGGGAAGTGGATGCAGGCCCGGATACCTTGCGCGCCAAGACGCTGGTCAACGCAGCCGGTGCCTGGGCCGATCAGATCGCCGGCCTTGCAGGGGTCAAACCGCTTGGCATCACGCCGCACCGCCGGTCAATGGCACGGATCGCGGCACCGGGCGGGCATGACGTGTCGCGCTGGCCGATGTTCTTTGGTGTGGGCGAGACGTGGTATGCCAAGCCTGACGCAGGTGCGCTGCTGATATCACCCGCAGACGAAGACCCGGTTGAGCCGCATGACGCCTGGGCCGACGACATGACCTTGGCCGAGGGGCTGGAGCGGTATCAGAACATGGTCGCCGTTCCCGTGACCAAGCCCATCGCCACATGGGCGGGCCTGCGCAGCTTCGCGCCCGACCGAACGCTGGTTCTGGGCCCCGACCCCGATCAGCCCGACTTCATCTGGTGCGCAGGTCAGGGCGGCTACGGCTTTCAGACCAGCGCCGCCGCATCGCAACTTGTGGCGGATCTGACGCTTGGCCATGCGCCGGGGCTTGATGCGGATACGGTCGCGGCGCTGCGTCCCGACCGGTTGCGCCCCGACCGGTTTCAACAATGACCGGCAAGCTGCCGCCAACTGCAAGCGTGGCGCTGCCCACGGAAAACGCCAAGCTTTGCGCACCGGCCGCTGACCGCAACCGTGATGCGCTTTGCGCGGTGCTGAAAGCCCATGCGCCCCAAAGCGGCCGCGCGCTTGAGATTGCCAGCGGGACGGGCCAGCACATTGCGGCTTTCGGGGCTGCACTGCCGGGCCTGCACTGGCAACCGACCGAACCCGACCCCGATCGCCGTGCCAGCATCGACGCCTATGTCGCGGATGCGGATCTGGGAAATGTCGCCCCCGCCCTTGCCCTTGATGCCACGGCACACGGGTGGCACGCCGCTCTGCCGCAACAGGATCTGATCTTTCTGGCAAACCTGTTGCATCTGATCCCGACCCCGTCGGTTCAACAGTTCATCACCGAGGCGTCATTGGCGCTTGCCCCCGGCGGCGTGCTGATCGTGTATGGCCCGTTTTCACGTGACGGTGTGCTGACCTCGGACGGCGATGCCATCTTCGATGCTGAGCTGCGCGCCGCCGATCCCGCGATCGGCTACAAAGACACAGTCGACATGGCGCGCTGGCTCAGCGATGCTGGCCTCAGCCCGATTGATACGGTCGACATGCCCGCAAACAATCTTGCCTTTGTTGCCAGAAAGCCCTGACATGCCCTTGTTCCGTACGATTGCCCTGTTTCTCCTGCTGTTGGTCAGCGCCTGCGGGACCACGCAGGTTTCTGTTCCTCTCGGCTCTGTCACTGCGGCGAATTTCGGGGACCGCAAACCCCATGGCTGGGCTGGCCGCACCCCGCAAAGCTATCCGGTGCACGGCATTGATGTCGCGCGGTTTCAGTCCAGTCTGAACTGGGGCGAAGCACGGACGAGCGGCGTGAACTTTGCCTTTATCAAGGCGACCGAAGGCGGTGATCTGCTCGACCCGATGTTCACCGACCACTGGGAGGGTGCAGGCCGCGCAGGTGTCGCACGCGGCGCCTATCACTTCTATTATTTCTGTACTTCGCCAGAGGTGCAGGCCCGCTGGTTCATCCAGAACGTTCCCAAAACACGGGGCATGTTGCCCCCCGTGCTGGACATGGAATGGAACCCGTTTTCGCCAACCTGCACGCTGCGCCCGCCCGCAGAAACCGTGCGCCGCAATGCGCAGACCTTTATCGCGATTGTCACGGCGCATTACGGGCAGCAACCCATCGTCTATACCACGCCGGATTTCTACCGGGACAACGACATGGGCCGTCTGCGCGGCATTGAATTCTGGCTGCGGTCGACGGCCGCGCACCCGTCCGAGCGGTATCCCGACGAACGCTGGACGTTCTGGCAATACACCGGCACCGGCCGCGTGCCGGGCGCGGGCGGCGACATTGACATAAACGTCTATGCTGGCAGCATCGCAAGCTGGGACACCTGGCTGGCGCGCCGTCAGGTCCGCTAGATCCGGCCAAGCCCAGCGGGCAGCTGCCAGACCGCTGCGCGTTCCACCTCGGCCGCGCATGGCAGGGGGGCTGTGACACGAATACGACGCAGCTCCTGCGCCGCACGGGCAACGACACACTCCTCGCCTACCTCGAAGCCACCAAAATCAGGAAGGTGGAAGAAGACGATCTTGCGGGTCTGCCGGTAGCGCATCTGCGTGACCGCCACCTGTCCTGCCGCCCCCTTGCCACATGCATCACCACAAAACGCATCAAGGTCAGGCAGATAGGGCAGCGTATCCCAACGGTTCAGCAAGACGATTGTCACGGCAGCCTGCGTGCTTTGTTCAACGCCAAGGGCGCGGCGCACGTCATCGGCATGATCCCCAAGCACTGCAAAACCAACGGGGCCAGCCGAGGTGAAAACCCGGCTGACCCCATAGACACCAACCAGCGCCAGACAGGCCAGCGCGAGAAGCGTGCGTTTACCCGTCCAGCCGGATTGTGGTGTTTTTCGGATCATAGGGGCTGTCCTCGACCACTTCGGCATCCCAAAGCTGGTCGAACATCTTGACCTTGAGCTTGGTACCCACGTTGGCACTTTCAGGCTTCACATAGCCCATGCCAATGGATTT